>JBEAOI010000207.1:0-4696 GCA_041165005.1 Actinomycetota bacterium | reverse complement strand
CATCAAATCCTGAGACGCATGGCGCCGATGAGCGACGTGCAATACCAAACTTCGCAAAGCGCAATCAGGCTCGAATGGTTCGTCGTTTATCTATTGGTGTTGCTGCCATTGCAGTTCTTTCTGTACCTGCAGTTTTGAATTTTGTTGGCCAGGGTGGTTCAGGCGATGAAGTTCAAATTTCAAGTGAGATTTTTGACGGCACAAAAGGTGCAACCCAAAAGGGTGGCAAAAAGGGTGGCAAAAAAGCGACAACGAGCGCACAGTCTGTTTCATTTTCTGGTGCGCCTTCGCTAGAACTTGGTGCTCTTGCTTCAGAGTTAGTTGGTGCAGATCAAAATTTCCGCTCTGCACGCGATGGTTTTTCTTTCCCTAACTATTCAGGCAAACCAACGAACGATGAAATTGATGCAACTGTGATGGCTGCACTGTTTGGAAAAGAAGCAGTTTGTGTAGACAAAAATGCAGAGTTGTGCGCGATGCTGCCGGGTGCTCAAGCAGTTGCAAATCAGTTAAATGAAGCTATGGCTTCGGGCCGTTGTGAAGGTATGTCAGTTCTTGCTCAACGTTTTTACGACGGGTATGAATCTCGGCCAAATGGTGCGTCATCGACAGCTCAAATTGCTCAAGATTCTGTTGCGAAACAAATTGGCTATTGGTGGGCGACCCAAGTTGCACCATCGGTTTCATCAAATTCAAAGCTTTACCGCGCTATGGCTCCAACTCAGATAACAAATGAGTTGATTAACGGACTTCGATCACGTGCAGGTTTCACACTCGGTTTGTACTCATCTGCAGGCGGGCACTCTGTAACTCCAATTGCTGTCACAAAAGACGGAAATAATTTCAATATCTATGTGTATGACAACAACTATCCCAGTGAAATTCGAAAAGTAATTGTTGATTCTGCAACACAAACCTGGACGTATGCTGCTGCGGCTTTGAGCAGTGGCGCTAGTTCAAGTACTTGGACGGGTACCGGAGCGGGATCAATGGATCTCACTTCCATGGCATCGCGTTCGGATCGCCCATTCAAGGTTTCGCTCGGCGGAACAAAGGGTGTGAAGGGAACGAGTTATTCGGTCATCGTTACACAGAAGGGCAATTCGACTGATCCATTGGGTTTCAAGTTGACCCATCGTTTTGGCGAAGTGAATTCGTTGGATCCAAATTCGGTTTCAAAGGCAACCTTTCCGGTCAAGTCCTTCCTCGGAGCAGGAGGCAATCAAGGAGCCATCGCTTACATCCCAACGGCTTTGAGCGAAGCGAGCGGAATGAAACTTGAAATTGTGGGTGGCAAAAATACGGGTAAGTACACCGTTTCACTCATGCGTACGGGTGCAACAGGAGCGGTAGTTGAGTCAAACTCGAAGTTTGATATCTCAGTGGCGAATAATTCATTCAGCACTGTTCTTGCTGTTGACCTATTAAATCCTTCGCAGAAGGCACTAGTTCGGTTGTCAAATGGCAACGCCGGTGTTGATATTGGCTTAGTTGATGGACAGTCTGTTGAAGTGTCGTCTCCAATTACTGATGACGATGCGTTTCGTGGTGCACGCCGAATTGATAGTTCTGGTCCTCCCTTTGTTATTTCAAAATGGAATGGCGAGGAAATCGCTTCTGGAAAAGTTGAAGAACAGCTCAGCAAGGGTCAAGCGAAAATTGTCAAATTTGCTGTTGATTCCCAAACAGGAAAAGTAAACAGGCGTTTTGTAGATACCACTAAATCAATCATTGACGAAGTTTTTGTTCAGACGTTGGTTCCAGGCAAGAAATATTTGAGCTATGACATAGTCACCAAGAAGCCGTCTGCGGCTCTGATCGATGTATTTGATCCAATTCAGTTGCCAACTCGTGCAATTGCTGGACCGACGACTACAACAACGACACCGATTTCCACAACGACCACGGTTGCGCCGGGTGCCCCACCTTCACCACCAACGACGCTTGCCCCAGAGTCAATTGTTGTAAGGCTGAGTGCACAGCGCTATTACGGCGACACGAATAGCTCCATTAAGGGCACTGATTGGGGTATGACCTGTGATGACTCAAACAGTTCTGCCACGGGCTGCTCATTCCTAACGAATGCTATGAAGACCGCTCCGATGAGCGATTGGCTGAACATGTCCTTGACCCTAAGCCAAACGGCCAAAGTGAATTCCTATTCGTCAGAAACAGATGGCGATGATATGTCCGCTGAATTGAAGGCGATAGCTGGATGGCCATCGAATTATTCAGCCAAGATCATTGTTCAACTTGAAGTTATGCCAAGGCCAGTCACGGTTTTTGCTGTTGATAAGACGATTGCGTTTGGTGAAAAAGTGCCGCCACTGACGTACAAGGTTGTTGAGGATGAAGACCTTGAGTTGATAGGTGACTTGGAAGTTGTTGGTTTTCCGGTGAATGCCGGTTCATACGATATTTCTCAGGGAACGCTGACTAATGCAAATAACCCGAACTATCTGATCAAGTTCACTAAAGGAACATTGACGATCACAAAGATTGAGCAGGATGTTCTTGCTGTGACTACTTCTGGTGTGGTTTTTGGGTCGAATGTTGGTCTTGCATCTGAAGGTGGTTCGGGTACGGGTGCTACTAGTTATGTGGTGGCTGATGCTGGTTCTGCTGGTTGTTCGCTTGATGGTTCAACGTTGTCTGCTTCTGGTGATGCGGGTTCAACGTGCACGGTGACAGTGACGAAAGCTGAAAGTACGAATCACAAAGCTAAAACGTCTGATCCAAAAACAATCACAGTTGACAAACGATCAATCTCGGTATTTGCTGTTAACCAAACCATTGTCTTTGGCTCGAGTAAGTCTTCGCTGACTTATGAGGTTGTTGAGGGTACAAGGCCTAGTTTGTCTGGCAATTTGGAAATCATTGGTGAGCATGTGAATGCCGGTTCATACGATATTTCTCAGGGAACACTGACTAATGCAAATAACCCGAACTATCTGATCACGTTCACTAAAGGAACATTGACGATCACGGCAAAGCCCATCATTGTCGTTGTAACGGCCCCAGCACAAATGGTGGTGGGCACACCTGTTACGGTTTCGGCCTCAAAAGATGGTAGCGATGGAGCTTTGACATGGTCGGCCAGTCCTGCGAACACTTGCACAATTAGTAGTGAAGGTGTTGTAACTGCCCTAAAGAACGGAAATTGCGCCGTTACAGCAAATGTCTCGGCCACTTTCAATTACCAAGCAGGTTCAGGCACAAAAATAATTGAGGTTTTGAAAGCAAACTGTGGAGGTGGAAATGGTGCAGATTCGAATACACCTGGTTGTGAAGGTGGTGGAAGAAATGAGCCCACAACGACCGTTGCTATAGCGACGCTGGAAGCATCAACTACGACATCAACCACTACGACGGTGCCTGAAACGACCACGACAACAACCACTACGACGGTGCCTGAAACGACCACGACAACAACTGCGACGACGGTGCCTGATACGACCACAACGACGGTGCCTCCAACAACGGTGCCGCAGCCAGCGACTACTACGACTACGGTTGCACCAACCACGACAACCACCGACCCGAAGGGTAAACCAGTCAAATAACATGAAACTCATATGCATTCGCATTGTCCGAAATGGGGGGAGTTTTTACAAAGCAGTTATTGGTTTACTGCTTGTAACAAGTTTGGTGTCGTGCAGTTCTGGATCTGGAAGTAGTGCTGGAACTGAAATTGAATTTTCCAATGGGTCATTTTCAACAACCCTGGTAGAGGCTCAAATTACGTCGCTGTTTGCAGAAGTTTATAAATCCGTAGAACCAGCAATTATTGAAAAGGTGTCAGGGAAAACAGCGCTTTTTGCGCCATATAACGTTGCCATGGAAAAGTACTTGTTAGACAATTCACTTACGCTTGAGGGATTAATTGCAAATCCTGCTGATGCATTAGTTTTCGTTCTCAATCACATGTACAGCCAGGAAATTTTTGCGTCCAGCCTATTAAATAGTGTCAATACGCCTTTGGTGATGTTGGGTGGTTTGACCTTCAGTGTTGATACGAATACCGACTTTACAATGTTAGTGAGTGAGTCTGGATTGAAGACTTCAGTAATTGCAATAGATCTTGTTTCTACCGATGGGGTTGTGCATATCGTTGACGCGGTGCTTCAGCCGTAACTACTTGCGGCGTGAGTCGCGGGCCGCAGGCATCCAGTTCTCACCAGCAGTTGCATCAATTCGAGCAAGAAACTTGTGACCGACAGGCTCAATAAGCGCGCAATATTTCTCGGTTATTTCGGCACCCAATGAGCGCCAAGCTTTCTCGCACAGTTCATTGGTCTTGTCTTCGATGTATTCGCGGTAGGCGAGACCTGCTTCATTAATGCGACCATCAGTTACGAATCCACGTTCGTCAAGTGCGTCCCATGCTTGGGCGAGTTGAGCATCGTCGGCACCGCGACTGCGGGGAATCCAATCGCCGGGGTAACCCAAGAATGCATCGTGCAACAGTCCAGCCTGCACACCGCTGATGTCCTCGCTAGCGAGAATCGCAAAGTGTGTGTCGCCACGCCACTCGCGAATGCAATTGACGGCCAACCATGCGCTGAGAACAGGATTGTCTTCGTTGCGTGGCCATGACTTGTGTGCTGCGTACACGGTATGTCCAGCAATGGGAAGTGAATCGGCGGCATTCCACAATTGCGGCGCAAGTGCACCAAGGTCGTTCACAATTTCTGGT
>JBEAOI010000206.1:0-6344 GCA_041165005.1 Actinomycetota bacterium | reverse complement strand
ACTACGGTTCCTGTTGTGCCGAACAACACCGTTGTGGTGAACCTGGTTGAACCGCCAGCACTGCCTGTTGTCACTACGTCAAGTACAACCACCACAACGACCACCACCATTCCCGGTGCTGTTGCCTCGAGTGTGCCGCCGAGCAAGCAATACATCAAAGATCGCTATCCGGCCGGACCAGTACACACCGTGCCAATTGGCGCCTACTGGGTGTACAACTGCGCCAATGGTCTGCCGCCATCTGCTGTAACGACTGTCGCGGGTCAATGATGGCGGCGTTGTCAGATCTTCTCGCAGTTCAGACAACAGACATTGCAATTTCACAAGCGAAGCATCGACTTGCTCATTTGCAAGAAACGAAAGATCGCGATGCCGCAAAGAGTGCGCTCGCAACAATTGATGCACAGATTGCTTCTTGCGATGCAGAGATAGTCGCTGCGAATGCGGAAATTACGAAGCTTGATCGCTTGTCACACGAGCATGATGACAAGTTGATCAAGTTGAATAAGCAGTTGAAGACTGTTATTGCGCCGCGTGAGGCCGAAGCTCTGCAGCATGAAATCGCAACAGTGACAACTGAGCGAAGCGCCCTTGATGATCGCGAACTCGAGCTGATGGGTGTCGTTGAGGCTGCAGAGTTAACGAAGAACGAACTAGCCCCACTGCAAACAAGCGCCAAGAGCACGTTGGCTGCTGCAACTATGGCACTCAGTTCGGCAAAACAAAAGATTGACGCCGAGATTGCGCTACTCACAGTACAGCGAAGCGCTCAGGCGTTAGTTGTTCCGCAGTCGTTGATGTCAACGTATGAGGCAAAGCGCAAGCATCGCCCAGACGGGGCAGTGTGTCGGTTGACCGGGCCAACCTGTGGTTCGTGCCACCTCGACATCTCGCAAGGCGAAATCAACTCAATGCGCGCAATGGCTGCAGATGAGTTTCCTGAATGCCCGCATTGCGGAAGCTTTATCGTATTTTAGGAAGTCATGTTCTTTTGGTTTATCGGCACATCCATTGCAACCATTTGGTTCGTCTTCCACGATAAGAAGTTTGCGTATCGACTAGTTGTTGCAGGAGCGCTTGCGCCAGATGTGATTGAAGTCTTTCTTGGCCACGCAGGACCTCTCCACAGCGTGGT
This sequence comes from Actinomycetota bacterium, assembly GCA_041165005.1. GTDB lineage: Bacteria > Actinomycetota > Acidimicrobiia > Acidimicrobiales > Ilumatobacteraceae > UBA3006. The sequence goes on along the minus strand of JBEAOI010000206.1, from coordinate 5,209 downwards.
CACCATAGTGGCAGTCATGGCTGTTGTCATGTTGATTACATACGGGCGCAAAAAGTCGCGCAGCAACATGCTCGCTTTCGTTATCGGAATGTTCTTGCACTTGGTATTTGATGGAGCCTTTGCAAACACCAAGATGTTCTGGTGGCCGGTATCTGGATTGCAATTTGGTGATTACGCATTACCAGTGTTCGACCGCGGACTTATCAACATCCCACTTGAAATTGTTGGTGTGTTGTTAATCTTGTGGACTCGTAATCAAATGAAAGAAAACTCGTGACACAACCATTTCTCTACTCAGTCGAGCGCGAATATCCAGTTGGTATTGATCGCATGTGGCAAGCATGGACAACTACGAGTGAATTAGAAACTTGGTACCACGGAACTGAACATTCATGTGTCAAGGGAGCGACCACATCTGAATTGCGCGTAGGGGGATTGTGGACTGTGGCCATTGACGTCCCGCAGTTCAATTTTGTTGCCTATTTCTACGGTCAGTACCAAGCAATTGAGACAAATCGCCAGCTGAAGCACACCCTGCATTACACACAGTCCTCAGAAGAGTTCGCTCTGCGCGATATGTCAACCGAGAATCACCTCATTGTTATTGATTTCGACGACAGGGGAGATTCGTCGTGGGTTCGCTTTAGTCAATTTGGTGAAATGCCAGATGGACAAGCCGAGCAAGCACAGGCCGGCATGGAAAGTTATTTCGACTCGCTAGGAGCATTTCTCAAAGCAAATTAAGTGACGGTGAGTTGGTCTGTAAGCGGGGTTCTGTAATCGATGATCATCCCTCTATGCAACCTACCCGTGGGTTGTTTGTTGTAAACAACAAACGAACGGACAGCTCATGCCCACTGCATGGTCTTGCTTCGAATGGTGGCCCCAAGCCACGTAAGTTGCCTCACGTGCTGGTGCGCTCTTACCGCACCGTTTCACCCTTACCTGTTTCGCAATCTTGCAACTGCGCTCATCGGCGGTTTGTTCTCTGTTGAACCTTGCGTCAGGTTGCCCCGACCCGACTCTCGCCGGCACTCTGTCCTGTGAAGCCCCGACTTTCCTCAGATAGTGGTGCAAGCACCATTACCCGCGATCATCCGACCTACTCACCGTCGAGGTAAGTGTACGGGCGAGTTATTAGCAGTCGACGAAGTCGTAGATCAAGCCATTGAGGCTTGGTGTTTCAAGCGTCAAAGATGGTTTAACGCCTTCAGCACTTGGTGTGCCAGCTTGCAAAATCACAGTTCCCAGCGAGCCGTATGCGGCTGGCACGGATGCAATGTTTGGCTTGCCTGTGGCCGCATTGGTTGTTGGACCAACCGATGCATATCCACCATTGAGCACCTGTGCAAGAACAACAGCATGACGCGCTTCGTCTTGTGCAATACGAATCGCATCTCCACGAAGACTTGGCGCTGTAAGAGAAGCAACAACTCCCTGGTACGTCTGAGTTGCGATGTTCTCTAGAGCATGCGCAAGAGCGACAACATCCTTGCTTGAGTCTGGGTTGTCGTCCGCTGTAATCAATGCAAGAGCGGGCTTAATGTACAGCGTGTCAATTCGAACGTTTGCGCATGTATGTGCTTTGCCGCCTGCGGCAACAACCAGTTGATTGACGGCATCGGCATGTGCTTGGTGATCGTCGCGGAATCGTTTTACCGCATCGGTCAACTTCGCATAGTCGCCGGTCAGAAGGCCACCTTCAAGAACTGCGTTGTAGGTATCAATTGCGTTGTACTCAAGTGATGCTGCCGTGCGAAGCAGTACTACGTCGGTTACTTCTCCTGCTGGAAGAGCAGTTGTTGGAGGCACTACACCCTCGCTCAAAATGTTTGAGCTCTCGACTACACCAGATTGCTTTCCGCACGCTGCAAGAAATGCTGCGCCAAATACTGAAAGTCCGCCTACGCGGAGCGCGTCACGACGTGAAATGTTGCTCATTCTGACACCGTCGATTCTGTAGTTGCTGCAGTTGCCTGAGCAATTTTTGGAGCAAGTGAGTTTGCACTTGAGTTAAGAGCAGAGGTCAAGCTCAGAGCAGGAAGTGTTCCAAATACAGCGGCCATTCGCGCCTCAGTTGTAATGATGGAAGCAAGAATTCGTGCTGCATCTATTCCCAGTAGTTGGCCAAGAATGTCGGTGTTCGTTGCGGCCAAGGTGTTCTCTAATGACTGCAACGCTGCATAAGCCGATTGGGCAGAGGCAAGTTGACCAACGTGGGTCGAATACAGCGAATCGTTGCGCTTGTTTGTTGCAACTTTGCCAATGAGGCCGTTCATTGCTTGGGCGTATGTGTTGTGGTGTTCGCCGAACATCTTCAGCATTGCAACTTCATCGTCGGAATACTTTGCGGATTCGACAGCCTTCTTGTACAGGTCGCGTGCGGCTAGCTCAACACCTTGAGTGAACAGCAACAGTTGCTTGTCGGCTTCTGTTGGCTGTGCTGGTGGCGTGCTGCGCGGTAAGCGTGCTTGCGCGGTGGTCACGTGAATATTCCTTTCCAAGTACTGACAAATTCTGCCCTAATGGGGCGCTAACAATCTAGAAGTCAAGAGCCGATAACTCAGGTATCCAACCCGACGAACGGTTCAGCGCCTCGTTCCATTGTGCGCGGTCCAAAGCCTTATTTGGGGCCACAACGGTGGCCGGAGACCATGTGCTGACGGCTTCTGAGAGAGATTTCCAGGTCCCCACCGCCACGCCAGCGAGAAACGCGGCACCAAGGGTGGTTGCTTCGGTGACGGGAGACACTTCGATGGTGCGCTGAGAAGCATTGGCCAATGCTTGGACGAAGGTGGGGTTCTTGCTCATTCCGCCGTCAATGCGAACCGTTGTGGTGCTGAGGCCCGAGTCGGTTTCTGCGGCTTCGATCAGGTCGGTTCCGCGATGTGCGATTCCCTCCAGCACTGCACGAACAATGTGACTGCGCGAAGTTCCACGAGTGATTCCAAACAACGATCCGCGTGCACCGTAATCCCAGCGCGGTGTACCAAGACCAAGAAGCGCGGGTACATACACCACGCCTTCGGTTGTCTCGCATTGTGCAGCAACATCATGACTTTGCTCTGGCGTATCAATGAGGTGCATGTCGTTGCACAGCCAGTCAATGTTTGTGCCAGCCGACAACATGATTGCTTCGGCGCCCCAATTCATTGAATGTGCATCGCTGTACGCAATGATTGGGAAGGTTCCACCCGTGCTGCGTTGAGCAGAAGCTGGCGCTGTTGCTCCTGTGAAGATGTCGAGCATGCCGCCCGTGCCAAACGTAATTTTGGTTTTGCCAGGTTCAATACAACCTTGACCGATGAGCGAACCTTGCTGATCTCCGATCATGCTCGCAATTGGTGGTGCACCATCAAGTGCTGTTGCGTTACCGATAACGCCGCTCGATGTCACGACGGTGGGCAACATGGATTCATCAATTCCCATGAGTGACAGTGAGCGTTGCGACCAAGATTGGGTGAGTGGGTCGAGCAATCCAGTTACTGCTGCATTGGAATGATCGGTTACATGAAGCGCGCCGTTCGACAACACATGAGCGATCCACGTGTCAACAGTGCCGACGCGAATGTCGGCTCCTGCAGGTATCGGGTAGTTCTTCAACATCCACGAAGCCTTCGTCGCGGTTTGATTTGGGGCAAGCGTGAGGTTGTGCTCAATTTTTGCAGTGATGCATTCGCCAACTGTGCGCAAGTCTTGCCATGACAAGGAAGGACCAATCGGTAAACCCGTATTGGCGTCCCACACCACCGTTGAGGCACGTTGAGTTGTGATGCCCACTGCTTCAACTCTTCCGGCTGCAGCGAGTGTGGTGCGTGCAACACGCAACACCGCGTCGCGCATGGCAAGCGCGTCAAACTCCACTAAGCCAGCAAACGGAGAAGTAGGCGAGCACAACTCGTAATTCAGGTGAGCAACACGTCCGTCGTTGCGTACAACTGCTGCACGCAGTCCAGTTGTTCCTACGTCTATAACGAGAACGCTCACGGCCACACCGGCTTGCTGTTGTTGCGTTGCGTGGTGAGCCCAATTTTCCCCGGGTTCAAAAGGTCTTTCGGATCAAGCGTGTCTTTCAGTCCCTGCAGCAATTGCATTGCGTTACCAAGTGATTCCTGCATGAACCTTGCGCGGTTAATTCCAATGCCATGGTGGTGCGAAACACTTGCCCCAAGTTTGATTGCTTCGCGTTGACCTGCATTCCACATAGCGATGTAGTGGTCTTCAACGGTGTCGGTTTTGTCTCCTGCAAAGGTGAAGTACAAGCACGCGCCATCTAAGTAGCTGTGCGACAGGTGACATGAAGCTGATCGTGCACCAGGAGCCGACATTAATGCTGTGCGAACCCCATTGAAGATGGATTCAAGTTTCGACCATGGTGCCGAAACTTCCATGGTGTCCACGATGTAGCCCTTACGAGTGAGTGCTTGCAGGCCACTGGTGTCGTTGCGATGGTGTAGCCACTTTTCGACTAATTCAATGTCGCCAACTTTGCCTCGATTACCGATTGCCGATTCACGCACAATGTCAAGAGTTGCTTTCACTAAGCGCTCGTCACCCTCGTCAAGAACGAGCAGCGTGCATTGTGTTCCATCAAGTCCGTGTGATCGCTTGCTTTCTATTTCGTCGTACAGCCGAAGCACGGCTGGTGTTGCACCGTTGCGCACTGAATCACGACAAGCGTTTACGCCGTCAACGAACGATGGGAAGACGTACGAGGCACGTGCTTGAAACTGCGCCACGGGGTGAGCGCGTAGCCACACTTTGGTAATGACGCCGAGTGTTCCTTCACTTCCAACAAATAGCGAAGTGAGATCGGGGCCAATTGCTGAAGCTGGGGCACCACCTGTGCGAACTACGTCGCCATTGGCAAGAACTATTTCAAGGCCAACCACCATGTCTTCAATTTTTCCGTAGCGCGTTGAGTATTGACCCGCGCCTCTGCATGCGACCCAACCACCAACGGTTGAAATGTCAAACGATTGCGGAAAGTGCCCAACGGTAAGTGCGTACTTTGATTGCAGTTCGTTCTCGAAATCGGGACCAAACGTTCCGGGGAGCACTTCAACAATTCCTGATACCTGATCTACAGAAACAATTCCTTGCATTGCGGTGACGTCAAGAACCACTCCGCCATAAAGCGGAACTGCAGATCCGCAAACGCCACTTCGGCCACCAGCAACGGTGAGCGGTAGATCGTGCTTGTTGCACA
>JBEAOI010000205.1:0-5423 GCA_041165005.1 Actinomycetota bacterium | reverse complement strand
CGTACTCACCGAAAGCGAGTTCGTTTCCACCCTTTGACACACCGGTCATACGACCACGGTGGTGCTTACGGTGTTTTACTTTGCGAGGTGACAACATGATTTACTCCCGACCAAACTTCGGTGTCTCGTGGGTTTCCACGATTCGACGTTGGATGTCTTCTTCTTCCGCCAACAAACGCTCGAACTCTGGATCGGCTTCCTTCACCAGTGGAACGATTTCGGTGTCAGCAATGTCAGCAACACGCGGGCCTGCTGAAGTAACAACCTTCAACGTGGCATCCGAATGTCCTGAAGTTTGACCAACAGCCATTGCTGCTTCACGAGCAATGCGATCGTCGTTAGGGCTCTTGTACGGAAGGATTTCGCCCTTGTACAACCACACCTTTACGCCAATGCGTCCTGCTGAAGTTGCTGCTTCACGGAATCCGTAGTCAATGTCTGCACGCAATGTGTGCAATGGAACACGACCTTCGCGGTACCACTCGGTGCGGCACATTTCTGCTCCACCAAGACGACCTGAACACTGAATTCGAATTCCTTCTGCGCCGTACTTCTGTGCGTTCTGCACAGCACGCTTCATAGCGCGACGGAAAGCAATACGGTTCAACAACTGGTCAGCAACACCCTGTGCCACAAGTGCGGCATCGAGTTCAGCTTGCTTGATTTCGGTGATGTTTAACTGCACTTTGTTGTTACCGGTCATCGCGGTAAGACCAGCGCGTAGTTCATCGGCCTTCTGACCCTTACGACCAATCACGATGCCCGGACGAGCAGTGTGAATGTCGATGCGGAGCTTGTCACGTGTGCGCTCAATTTCAATGCGGCTTACTGCTGCATCGGCGAGCTGCACCGTGAGATAGTCACGGATCTTCCAGTCCTCGGTGAGGTAATGACGGTATTCCTTCTGGCTGAACCAACGACTCTTCCAGTCGGTGGTGATTCCCAGGCGGAAACCGTATGGATTAATTTTCTGGCCCATCAGTTCTCCTCACCAGATTCGTTGGTGCTGTCAGTTGAGTCTTGTGAATCGTCTGCATCAGGCTTCGCTGCGCGTGCACGACTAGCTGCAACACGAGCTGAACGGCTGACAACCTTGGTGCCACCCTTTGCCTCGGCGCTTTGTTCACGAATGGCCAACATTTTGTCGGTCATGGTGTCGACCACGATGGTGATATGTGAAGTGCGCTTCAAGATTTGAGCAGCACGACCCTTTGCACGTGGACGGAAACGCTTCAGTGTTGGACCTTCATCGGCAAAGCAAGCCTTGACGTACAGGTCTTCTGCAACTTTTGAATCATTGTTTACTGCGTTAGCTACTGCTGATGCGAGCAACTTGCGAATGTCGTGTGCCGAGTCGCGCTGGATGAGTGACAGCAAGCTGTCCGCTTCCTGCACTTGCAGACCACGAACGTGGTTCAGTACTACACGAATCTTTGAAGCCGACATGCGGACATTCATTGCCTTCGCGCGAGTACCGCTAGATACGCCAACCTTGTTGGTTGCTTCGTTGAGTTTTGGACCGGTCATGGCTTACTTCTGCCCTGCTGCAGCTTTTTCTTGTGCTGCGTGGAACTTAAAGGTTCGAGTTGGTGAGAACTCGCCCAACTTGTGACCAACCATGGATTCGCTGACGTAAACAGGTACGTGCTTGCGACCATCATGGACGGCGAAAGTGTGGCCGATCATGTCTGGAATGATCGTGCTGCGACGTGACCAGGTCTTGATGACCTTGCGCTCGCCGCTTTCGTTCATGGCATCCAGCTTCTTGAGCAAGTGCTCATCAACGAATGCACCTTTTTTCAAACTACGAGTCATGTGTTATGCCCGGCCCTTTCCTGAACGACGACGGCGAACGATGAGTTGTTGTGAAGACTTGTTCTTGTTACGGGTACGACGCTCTGGCTTACCCCAAGGTGAAACTGGGTGACGTCCACCGGATGTCTTACCTTCACCACCACCGTGTGGGTGGTCGACAGGGTTCATTACAACACCGCGTGATTGTGGGCGAACGCCCTTCCAACGGTTACGTCCGGCTTTACCGATCTTGATGAGTTCGTGCTCTGCGTTACCGACTTCGCCGATCGTTGCACGGCAGTCGATTGGAACGCGACGCATTTCAGAACTTGGCATACGCAATGTTGCGAAGTCGCCTTCTTTTGCAACAAGCTGCACAGCCATTCCTGCTGAACGACCAACTTTGCCACCCTGACCAGGGCGCAATTCAATGTTGTGAATGACGGTACCTACAGGCAAGTAACGAAGTGGCAACGCGTTGCCAACTTTGATGTCTGCCTTTGGTCCGCTCTGAACACGCATGCCAACTTCAAGGCCCTTAGGAGCAAGGATGTATGCCTTTGATCCGTCGGCGTAATGCAAAAGCGCAATGCGGCACGTGCGGTTTGGATCGTATTCAATTGCTGCAACCTTGGCTTCGTACTGGTCGTAGTTGCGCTTGAAATCGATGATGCGGTACTGCTGCTTGTGTCCACCACCTTGGTGACGCGAAGTTACGCGGCCATAGACGTTGCGACCACCAGCAGAAGTCTTCTTTGCAAGCAACGTCTTTTCAGGCGTGCTCTTGGTGATGTCAGCGAAGTCGGACACCGTTTGAAAACGGCGACCGGCACTCGTTGGTTTACGTTTACGAATTCCCATATTTCGTCTCTTTCAGCTCGCTCTAGTTCTCGAACAACGGGATTTCATTTCCCGCTTCAAGAGTGACGATGGCCCGTTTGGTGTTTGGACGCTGACCAAAGCGGTTGGTTCCGCGAGTCTGGCGCATCTTGCCACGACGGTTGAGAGTGTTTACGCGACGAACCTTGACGTTCCAAATGGCTTCGACTGCGTCACTAATTTCTGGCTTGCTGGAGTCTGGGTGTACTTCAAATGTGTACGTTCCCTTATCCATCAATGAGTAGCTCTTCTCCGAAATGATCGGGCGAAGGATGATGTCGCGTGGGTCTTTCACTTTGCGGCCTCCTTGACCTTCGGCAGGCTTGATGTTGTAAACACAAGCCAGTCGTTGCAGAGAATGTCGTAAGCATTGAGTTCTGGGGTGATAACCACCTGAACGTTGCTCAAGTTACGGAATGACTTGCTGGCGACTTCATCATCACGATCTACAACGATCATGATCTTGCCGTCAAGACCAAGTGAGTTCAACAACAATGTTGCGTCCTTGGTGCTTGGCTTGTCGAAACCAAACTTGTCAACAACAACTACTTTGCCTTCAAGCGCACGATCGGAAAGTGCTGAACGAAGTGCCAACGCAATCATTTTCTTTGGTGTGCGTTGTGTGTACTTACGTGGCTTTGGTCCGAGTGCAACAGCACCACCACTGAAGTGTGGTGCGCGAATTGAACCTTGACGAGCGCCACCCGTTCCCTTTTGTCCGAATGGCTTCTTGCCACCACCGCGAACTTCTGAACGTGTCTTCGTGCTCTGAGTACCTGAACGACGGTGTGCCAACTGTGCAGTAACCACTTGGTGCATTACTGGGATGTTTGGCTCGATGCCGAAAAACTCTGCTGGCAAAGTTGCCGAGCCAGTTTTTTCTGCTGCCGCTTTCGGAGCTGCTTTCTTCGCAGCTTTCTTTACTGGTTTTGCAGTTGCCATCGCGTTACTTTCCCTTCACCGCGTTGCGCACGATTACGACGCCACCGTTTGGACCAGGGACTGAACCCTTCACCAACAGCAGGCCGCGCTCGAGATCGGCTTGTACAACTTCAAGATTCAACGTTGTGGTCTGTGCATGACCCATGTGGCCAGCCATGCGCAAGCCCTTGAATACACGACCAGGGAATGAGCATGAACCGATAGAACCAGGCGCACGGTGGTGCTTGTGGTTACCGTGACTCGCTCCTTGACCACCAAAGTTGTGGCGCTTCATTCCACCAGCGAAACCTTTACCGCGACTTACCGCAGTGACGTCAACGCGCTCGCCTGCAGCGAGTGTGTCAACAGTGATTTCTTGTCCAACGGTGAAGCCATCAACTGATTCGAGACGAAGCTCGACGAGTCGACGACCTGCAGCAACGCTGGCCTTTGCGAAGTGGCCAGACTCGGCCTTGGTTAGTTTCTTTGGATCCTTTTGACCGTATGTGACTTGCAAGGCTGCATAGCCGTCACGCTCACCGGTCTTAACTTGGACCACACGGGCTGGTTCAACACGCAGCACAGTTACAGGAATGATGCGCTGGTCATCTCCCCAAATCTGTGTCATGCCGACCTTCTCGCCGACGATTGCTTTTTGTGCCATAACGGCGACCCTTTTCTCGTTCGTGTAGTTCGATGTGTCTGTACTTACTTCATGTATTTCATTTTTTGCATCGTTCAAACATCGCCGTTCACGCAAATGCTCCGCTCGGCAAAAGCCGGCGGAGCACCGAAAACAGTGGTGCTGCAATGTCCCCCTTTCGGGGCTCTTGCAGACGTCGATTGTGACGCCTCAAACTTTGGCGATGTTTCCGACTGGATGTCGGACATGTCGCTAATGCGGACTTGCAACTCTATCGGCGTAAATTCGGGCTTCCCAACGCCCAAAACATGGGTTTTGGGCAGGCCGAGAGGGGCGATTTAGTCGCCGGTTCGGGCCACCAATTTGGCCTTCACGGTGATCCGCTTGCCGTCCCGGAGGAGCTCAATTTCCACGGTCTGGCCGGGGCTGGCATCGCGAATTGCGGCAACCAGGCCTGCCTGGCCGTCAATTGGCTCGCCATCGACCGACAGCACAATGTCACTTTCTCTAATGCCAGCAAGGCTTGCAGGGGAATTTGGCTGGACGCTGGAGATAATTGCCCCCTGGCCGCCGTCGGTCCGCTCAGCCAGACCTACCCCCAAAAAGCCCTCCTGGCGAACTTGGCCACCTGCCTGGCTGCGAAGCTGCTCGAGGACAGGCACAATTTCGTCCACCGCGATCGAAAAGCCCACATTGTTGGCAGCCGAATTGGCATCGCTGCGAGCCACGGCCGTATTGATGCCCACTACCTCGCCTCGGAAATTGACCAGTGGTCCACCCGAGTTACCCGAAGAAATCGCGGCATCTGTCTGAATAAGTCCATTCAAGGCACCCGACTCCGTGATAATCGTTCGCTTCAGTGCAGAAATGATTCCCGATGTCACCGTTGGTCCACCATCAAGATCAAGTGCGTAGCCAATTGCAATTACTCCATCACCAATACGAATAGTTCCTGGTTGCGCAAATGTTGCTGGCTTCAAATCTGTTGCTTCAATTTTCAGCAATGCAAGATCGTTGCCAGGATCTGACGCCAACACCTTGGCTAGACGTGGTTCTGTTTCACCGGCAAACCGAACATTAACTTCAGTTGCATCTGCAACTACGTGCGCGTTGGTCAAAATCTCGCCATCAGCAGTGAGTACCACTCCTGTACCCGTGCCTTCACCTGTTGTCATTCCATCATCGA
>JBEAOI010000204.1:0-5166 GCA_041165005.1 Actinomycetota bacterium | reverse complement strand
GTGCCAAACATGAGTACGCAGCTAACACTTTGTGTGCAGTGATCATTGGGAAGCGATCACCAAACATCACCACAATTGGACTGTCAACTCCAGTCAACGACTTTGGCAATACCACATGATCGGGAACATTCACGCGATTCCCAGCCATGTCGTTGAACCAATGCACTCGGAACAAGTTGCGCGAATCTGGAGAATTCTTGTCGGCTCCTGCTGCAATATCCGACGGGATGAGGGTTGGGTTAGCCAATTGGGCGAATGTAGGCAGCACCACATTGTTGGCAGCACACTTGCGAATGCTCTCCGCTAAGGCCCCTTCATCAACGACGGTGTCGGCTAGGCCAAGTTGGCTAGCAAGGGCATCTGAGTCTTGAGAGGAAGTCAATGTTGAAGTCACGCTTTACATTGTGTCAAGAAACGACCCCCTTGCCACTACCCTTATCGCGATTAGCCGACGTAGCCCAATGGCAGAGGCACAGCACTTAGGATGCTGTCAGTGAGAGTTCGAGTCTCTCCGTCGGCACTGTGAGTTCTCAACCAGTGCGCATATCTGAGGTGCAAACCCCAGCGCTCGTGATTGACGGCGCTATTGCGCGACAAAACATTGCCACCATGGCGGCTGCAATACCTGGCACACGTTTGCGACCCCATATGAAGGCAACGAAATGCACATCGCTTGCTCGCGAGCAAGTTCGTGCCGGACACACCACATTCACCTGCGCAACACCGCGCGAAGTTGTGGGCATGGTGAAAGCAAGTGTTGGAGAAGACCTGCTGCTTGCAAACGAAAGTGTCGATGCCACTCGTTTACAAGAAATGTCGGCGCTGCAAGACAGTGCACTCATAACCGTGGCAATAGATTCTGAAGAAACTTTGCAGGCTGCTCATGCTGCAGGAATTCAACATGTGCTCATTGATGTCAATGTTGGACTACCCCGCTGTGGCATTGCACCAGAACTCGCTGGCTCACTTGCCGACAAAGCACGTGCGCTTGGGAAAACTGTTCGCGGCGTAATGGGTTATGAAGGTCACCTCATGATGGTTGCCGAACACAGCGAACGTCTTGCAAAAGTTGAAGCGTGCATGGCGTTGCTGCGCTCCGCAGCAAGCGATGTTGGCGGCGACATTATTTCTGCTGGAGGAACCGGCACATTCGACCTACACAACAACACCGGTGTCACCGAAGTTCAAGCAGGTTCATATTCTTTGATGGACACGCAATATGCACAACTTGGTTTGCCTTTTGCTCAAGCAGTATTTGTTGTCGGCACTGTTATCTCGTCTAACCAAAAGTGGGCGGTGATTGATGTTGGCCTGAAGTCGCTTGGCATGGATCACGGCAATCCATCTATCGATGGCCACTCGGTCTGGTTCTGTTCCGACGAACACACCACGTTCTCACCAGTTGAAGGCGCTCCACCAAAAGTTGGAACACGCATTCGCGTCACTCCAGCACACGTTGACCCAACCGTTGCTCAACACGATGCCGCATGGGTCATGAATGGCGACGACATTGTTGACCGCTGGGCAATTGACTTACGCGGTTGGTAACTCGCGTTTCAGTATTTCCGAGAGTGCTCGAAACGCTTTTCCTCGGTGAGACAGCTCGTGTTTTTCACTCGCTGACATTTGCGCAAACGTTCGACCGTCGCCATCGCGTGCAATGAATAACGGGTCGTAACCAAAGCCTCGCTCACCAACTTCTACCTCTGCGATACCCCCCTCGCACACACCTTCAGCAATGATTTCTCTGCCGTCGGGAAATCGCAACAATGCAACCGTTCTAAACCTGCATGTTCGTGCTTTTCCTTCAAGTTCGCGCAACATTTTCGCACGGTTGTCAGCATCGGTTGCATGTTCGCCCGCAAAACGCGCAGTGCGAACACCAGGCGCGCCGCTCAACGCATCCACTTCCAACCCAGTGTCATCTGCCAACGCAGGCAAACCAGTTGCGGCACAAACGGCGTCAGCTTTCAGTCGCGCATTGCCAACAAGAGTGTCAGCATCTTCAACTACATCGGCCAGATCTGCTGGTCGTGGCTGTAAGTCAATAACCCCACCCATGAGGTCGAATATTTCGACAACCTTGTGCGGGTTGGCAGATGCGCAGACTGCGCGCAACACGATTACCTACCGAGTTGGCGTGGCGTCGGAGGCGTAGCAATGACTTCACGTTGCTTCGCGAAAATTTGTTCAAGCCCGCCAGCTGCAAGCCCAAGCAACGAATCCAATTCGCTACGCGAGAATGCTTTTCCTTCGGCTGTCCCTTGCACTTCCACATAGGTTGGCTCGCCACCGTTAATTGGCTGCAACATGACCACATTCATGTCCACTTCAGCCTTCGAATCTTCTTCGTATGGAAGATCAAGCACGGGATTGCCATTGTGAATTCCAACGCTGATCGCTGCACACATTGAGTGCAGTGGGTTTACCGTAAGCCCACCGTTTTGCTGAATGCGGGTAATCGCATCGTGTAACGCCACAAAGGCTCCACAAATACTTGCGGTACGTGTTCCTCCATCGGCCTGCAACACATCGCAGTCAATCAAAATCTGACGCTCACCGAGTTGCTTCATGTCAATTGATGAACGCAACGCGCGTCCGATCAAACGCTGAATTTCTACTGTGCGTCCAGATTGCTTTCCCTTTGCAGCTTCGCGACCAACACGCTCTGGCGACGAACCAGGAAGCATTGAATACTCCGCTGTCACCCAACCCTTGCCGCTGCCCTTCATCCAACGCGGAACATCTTCGTCTAACGAAGCCGTGCACAACACTCGCGTTTTTCCAAATGACACGAGCACTGAACCCGCCGACATTTCGGTGAAGTCGCGTTGAAACGAAATTGGACGTAGTTCGTTGTGTTGTCTGCCATCAAAACGTGTCATATGTATTTCTCCCTGTTGTTGTTAAATCTTGTTGTTCGACCATTGCTCTGCGCTATCAAGTTCTGGGCCAAGCAACCTGCGGCCTAGCTGAGCAAACCAAGCGATGTCACCCGATGACAAAAAGCGATGCGAACCAATACCACTCGATGCTGCCATTCCTGATTCAGCTAGAGCATCTCGCACTGCGAACGCTGTTTCGTCCCCGCTGCTTACCAGTACTACTTTCGGTCCCATCACATCGCTAATCACGCGAGACAAATACGGATAGTGAGTGCACCCGAGCAACAACGCATCAACTCCTGCGTCGCGTACTGGCGCAAGTAAACGCTCGGCCAACACCGTCACTTCGTCTCCAGTGGTTTGATCGCGCTCCACAAACTCGACGAAACCTGGACATGCAGCTGAAGTTAAAGCCACATTTGCCTTGGTATCGCGAATTGCCTGCACGTAGGCACCTGAAGAAATGGTTCCCACAGTTCCAATGACGCCAACTTTTCCGTTCTGCGTTGCACGCACAAGCGCTCTCGCACCGGGTTCCACCACACCAAGCACGGGAACGGGAAGTTCTTCCGCGAGCTCGTGAAGCGCCACTGAAGCTGCAGTGTTGCAAGCAATAACAACCAACTTTGCGTTGAAGTCATTTACCAGACTCCACGCCAGTTCCTTTGCATACTCGCGCACTTGCTCAGCAGGTTTGTTTCCGTATGGATACCTGCCCGTATCGCCGATGTACACCACGTCTTCACGAGGAAGCAGGTCAATGACTGCACGCGCAACCGTGAGTCCGCCAAAACCCGAGTCGAACATGCCGATCGGGCCAACTGCGCTACTCGGCTTGTTTGGCATCGGCTTCCACAATACGCCAGCGCAATAGTCTGACTTGGTGCTTCTCGCCACTGTGCTTGCGTTAACCGCCGCCGTGCTTCACGCATCGTGGAATTTGCTGGTGAAGCAAAGCACCGATCGACGGCTGGCGCTGTGGGGACAATTCACCATCGGCGGAATACTCAGCGCAATTGCACTCATCACCTGGGCACTCGTTGGTTCTCTTCCTCATATTGCGTGGGAGTGGGCGTTAGTCAGTGGCGCAACCCATGTTCCTTACTTAATGCTTCTTTCGCGTGCATATGACCGTGGAGACTTCTCGATGTCGTATCCCATTGTTCGCGGCGCAGGTGCACTTGCTGCCGCAGCAGGCGGAGTGTTGTTTCTCGATGACACGCTTTCGCTCACCTCAACCATTGGAATCTTGCTCGCAGTGCTTGGATTGTTTGTTCTCGCAAAGAGCGGTTCGTGGCATGTCGTTGGCGCAGCGCTTGCCGTTGCATCAACCATTGCGGTGTATTCAGTAGTAGATGGCCATGGCACGCGACAATCTCAACCCGTTGCATACGCGCTAGCACTCAACATTGCAGCCGCAGTATTTGTCTCGCTCTATGCAAGTGTTCGCAGTCGCAAATACATGATTCCAACCATGCGCGCTCATTGGAAAGTCATGGGTGCTGCAGGTGTGTTTTCTACCGTTGCGTACATGTTGGTGATGATTGCGTATCGCCACGCTCCCGTTGGATACGTTGCTTCGCTCCGCGAATCGAGTGTGGTCATTGCCGCGTTTGCCGGTTGGAAAATGCTGGACGAAGGTGATCACCGTAGGCGAATCACTTCTGCCGCGATTGTTGTCGTCGGACTTATTGTTTTAGTTATTGGCGGTTAGCGCGCAATTAGAAGTAAATGATTTTCTCGGCTGCGGCCTCTGCAGCATCGAGATCGTCGGTGTAAGCACCTGTTGACAAGTACTTCCAACCACCATCGCACACAATGAACACGATGGTTCCTTCTTCAATTTCGCTCGCGACTTTCAGTGCTCCCGCAAGTGATGCGCCAGACGAAATGCCAGCGAAGATTCCACATTCTTGAACCAAACGACGCGTCATTTCCAAACTCTCGCGTGGACGTACGACTCGTTTGCGATCAAGCAAGTTGGCGCCATGCCAGTTTTCAAAAATTGGTGGGATATAACCCTCATCAAGGTTGCGCAAACCTTCCACGCGCTCACCAAGCGGTGGCTCTACTGCAATCAATTTGATATCTGCATTTTGTTCTTTTAGGTAGCGACCCACACCCATGAGTGTTCCGCTTGTTCCAAGACCCGCAACAAAGTGCGTTACTTCTGGAACATCGCGCCAAATTTCAGGACCAGTGGTCTTGTAATGCGCACTTGGGTTTGCATCATTTTGATACTGATGCATGAAACACCACTCGGGGTGTTCTGCAGACAACG
>JBEAOI010000203.1:0-3071 GCA_041165005.1 Actinomycetota bacterium | reverse complement strand
TGGCAGATCAATTTGGGCATGTAACTCTGATTGAGCAACAGGATTATGTTTCAAGTTTGGCGAGTGCACACGTGGCAGTTCTTGCAGCTGGTTCATCGTTATGGGAAGCCTGCGCGGTGGGCACACCATCAATTGGTTTAGTCGTTGCCGATAATCAGTCGGCATCAGCGAATGCAGCAAAGAAACTTGGGTTCACTCGCGTGGTTGACTGCCGTGTTCGGTTCAACGTTGAGGCTGTGTTGAACGAGGTGCAAGCATGCATTTTGAATGGAACATCTGCCATGCGTGGAGCGGCCCTGAGCTCAGGTGTTGCTAACGGCGCAAGCATGGTGGCGCGCGAACTCGGGGCTCTCGCGTGATTGTGGAACTTGTTCGAGTTTCGCTTGCCGACAAAGTGTCACTTCGTGAGTGGAGAAATGACCCTTCCGTTTCTCAGTGGATGTACACAAATCATGAAATTGGTGAAGAGGAACACAATGCATGGTATGACGCGATGCTCGCTGATGAATCCAAGGTGTATTGGAAAATCGTTGCCGACGGTGTGGCGGTAGGTTCAGTTTTTCTTACAGGCATTTCCAGCCAGGGAAAGTCGTGTGTGTGGGGAATGTATTTGGCAGAGGTGAATGCACGTGGCAAAGGCATTGCACAGGCTGCGTGTGCGCTTTCGTTTCGTTACGCATTTAGTGAGTTGGGCGTAGAAGTTGTGAAATGCGAAGCCGTTGCACACAACGAAAATGCAATCGGGCTATACGAAAGCGTTGGCTATGTGCGCACGGGCTTGCAGACCGATGCAGTGAAGCGCGGGAACGAAATGTTGTCTGTAGTTACACTTGAACTGACACGCGATTCGTGGAATATGTCTGAATCACGTGTTCTGCAAAAGCTGAGCGAAAAGGGGGTGAACATCAATGGGTAAGCCTGTGTATGTCATCGCTGAACTTTCTGCCAATCATGGAGGCAGTAAGGCTCGAGCTCTTGAAGTTATTCATGCCGCTCACGAAGCGGGCGCCGATGCGGTGAAGTTTCAGCACTACACCGCAGAAACCATTACGGTTCGCTCCGATCACCCCGACTTCCGAGTGAGTGGTGGAACATTGTGGGACGGTCGTCAACTTGCAGACTTGTATGCCGAAGCGATGACCCCATGGGAATGGACCGCTGACTTAGTTGCAGAAGCAAACAAACTTGGCATCGATTGGTTGTCGAGTCCATTTGATAATACGGCAGTCGATTTTCTTGAGCAGTTCAACATTGCTACCTACAAGATTGCATCGTTTGAACTTGTTGACCTTCCGCTCATTCGTTACGTTGCATCAAAAGGCAAGCCAATGATTATGTCGACGGGTATGTCGACGCTGGATGAAATTGATTATGCAGTGAAGGCTGCTCAAGCTGCAGGTGCGCCACAGGTTTCGGTCCTTCGTTGCAACTCCACATATCCGGCGAATAGTTCTGAAATGGATTTGGCCGCCATTCCAGCGATGATCGCTAAGTGGGGAATTCCTGTTGGACTTTCTGATCACACCATGACTTCGGTTACTGCAATTAGTGCCGTTGCTCTTGGCGCAACCATTATTGAAAAACACATCACCTTGCGTCGAAGTGACGGTGGGCCAGATGGTGCTTTTTCGTTGGAGCCTGCTGAATTCGCGACAATGATTCGCGATATCCGAGAGGCTTCAAGCGCATTAGGTACCGCACGTTTTGGCCCGTCTGCATCTGAGGTAAACAGTTTGAAGTTTCGTCGTTCGTTGCGAGCAGTGACTGCAATCAAAGCCGGCGATCAGATCACCGAACACAATGTTCGCTCGGTGCGTCCAGCAGGTGGATTGCCGCCAGATGATTTCACGCGCGTTGCGGGCATGAAGGCAAAACGCGATATCGCTGTTGGTGAGCCAATCACCAACGATCTATTGAACTAATTGTTATAGATCTGGCTGCTCATGCAGCAAACATTGCATGAGTGCAACATCGAGCCAACGTCCGAACTTGCGTCCAATTTCGCGCTCAATTCCTACCAACGTAAAGCCACATGATTCATGTAATCCGCGTGATGCCGCACTTGATGCTTCAATTCGGGCCATTACCGAATGAAAACCAGAGTCGGCGGCTTGCTGCAACAAGTTGGTCAAGATCAGTCGGCCAATTCCTGAGCGCGCAAGATCTCTCTTCACGTACACCGAGTTTTCTACCGATGTCTTGTATGCAGCTCGATCTCGATATTCGCTGAGAGCACCGAACCCAACAACGGTGTCGGTTTCATCAATTGCAACGATCGCAGAAAACGCACCACTGCGTGCACTGATCCAAGATTGCTGCGCATCGAGCGTTCGGGGAACGAGGTCAAAAGTTGAGGTCTCGAATTGAACCTCGTGGTTGTAAATTTCTAAAATTGCAGCGGCATCAGCAACCGTTGCACGACGAATTTTGATCGAAGATTGCGGTGCTGGCACATGGGCGAACTTAGCGGTTTATGGCATAAGGAACGAGTGATTTCAAGAATTGGTAAAGAATGCATGTTTCTGATGGCCTACAAAGGTGATTCTGCGATAGAACAAAGTCATGACTAGTTGGATGACCCCGTCCCCGGAAGAAAACGAATTCAGCTCACCGCTGCCTCCGCCGCCTGCTCCTCCTGTCCAGAGTGCGACAACAAAATCACCACGTCGCACGCTTGGAGTGCTGTTGACATTGGTGCTTGGCTTTATTGGCGGAATCGTTGGCAATGAAGTCTCAAACAATTGGGACCTGTCATTTGGTTCTGGCTCCTCGGTTCAGTCGTCAAACTCACCACTCGTCACGAGCGAAGTAAGTCCAGATGACGCAAGTGTGGGCGACACCGTGATTGCGCAAGTTGCCAATGCAATGTCCGACAGTGTTGTCACTATTTCAAGTTCTATTGATGATGGAATGACGACAGGAGAAGGCACAGGCACCGGAGTGGTGCTCACTGCCGATGGTGAGATTTTGACCAACGCGCACGTTGTCGCAGATGCAACTGAAGTACATGTTCGATTTGCCGGAGAAACAGAGCCACGTCTTGCAAAAGTATTGGCGTCAGATCCGGGTAA
>JBEAOI010000202.1:0-2507 GCA_041165005.1 Actinomycetota bacterium | reverse complement strand
GCATGGCGAGGTTTGTCGCTGGTATTTGGTCCACTTAAATGGGGAAGAGTGCCATTTAACAGCACCAAAGTTCCTCGCTCTGCCTCAAGAGGTACCAGACCTTCGGTTGGATACGGAGTTTCGTCGAACACTTCCATGTAACTGGCAGTGCGGTCAGCGTTAACTCGCGACCGTGACTTCACGGGAATGTTGTGCCCGCCTGGAAGTGCCCACATGCAACCGTTTTCGGTTGTGGCATCGTCAATAGCAAACCAAAAACCTACGACTGATTGTGGTTCAGTCCACAAAAAGGTGTGATCGGTGTGGCAGTTCACTTCGCCGCCAATGCGCGGCTGTTTGAAGATGTACATGCTTTGCAACAACTTTGGATCTTGCATTCCAATTTGATTTGCCAACGCTGCAAGTTTTTCGTTGTGGCTGAACTTGCTGAACTGCGGATCAAGGTCGTGCATTGCATGACCGAGTTTGTTTAAGCACAAGTGCGCTTCGGCACGCAGTTTCCCTTGTTCATCAAATGCATCTTTCTCAAAGAAGCAACGGATCTTGTCGCCGCTGGAGAGAAAGTATTGATCTGCTGCGTGTTTAGCAGTGGAGTCTGCAGTAAAAATTGTTGCTTGCTCTGGGGAAGGAACATGTTCCTTGGCAAGTTGCATTGCACGTTCGCGTAAGGCCAAGCATGCTTCGTCGCTTGCAAACTTAGGCAACACAACAAATCCATCGTTATGAAACTGTGCAAGCTGGGCATCGGTGAGAACAGGAGTCATGGTGTGTTACTCGCCAGCTGGGTTTTCGAAGTTTGAGTGTTCTGGAAACGCTGCGGGAAGTAGCACGGTCATCGGTGTCGGTACACCTTCTACTTCCACTAATAGTTCTGCACCACCGTGTTCCCACAACAATTGCCGGCAACGTCCACAAGGTGTTACATGCGTTCCATTTCCTACACAAGTAACGGCAACGAGTCTGCCTCCACCGCCCATGTGTAGTTGGCCGATCATGGCGCACTCGGCACATAACGTGAGGCCATACGACGCATTTTCTACATTGCACCCTGAAATGATTCGCCCGTCATCGACAAGTGCCGCCGCGCCAACGCGAAATTTCGAATAGGGAACGTATGCGTGTGTTGCGGCTTCGTTGGCAGCTTTGCGGAGCGCTGCCCAATCAATTGATGGAGTGGCCATAACGCCACATTACTTGTGGCGAGTGCGTTCCACTTCTTCTACTGCTGACATGACCTGGCTACCCAGTTCGCGTACACGCTGTACGACATGCGCGTGGTCAATGGTCAGTGAGCGCTTTTCGTGAACGACAACCTTGCCATTGACCACAACGGAATACACATCGCCTCGACCGGCCGCAGCAACGATTGCTACGTGTGGGTCGAATACGGGAGTGAGGGATGGTGAGTCGACATCAAGCACGATGATGTCGGCAGCCTTACCAACTTCGAGCGAACCAATGAGGTGGTCTACGTGGAGGGCCTTCGCGCCGTTGATCGTGGCCATGCGCAACACATCGAGCGCTGGCAACACGGTCGGATCGTGTGAGGTGTTCTTTTGTGCGTACCCAGCAAGACGCATTGCAAGCCATAAGTCCAGGTCGTTGCCAGAAGCCGGACCATCGGTGCCTAACGCAACGTTGACTCCAGCCTTATGCAAATCGAGAACCCGTGCGGTACCGCTTGCCAGTTTTTGATTACTGGCAGGGCAGTGAGTGACCGATGCGTGGTGATCAGCGATTAATTCGATGTCTTCGTCTGTGAGATGCACGCCGTGTGCAAGAACTGCTTCGGTTAGTAGGTCGGTGTCGGCAAGAACCTGAATTGGTGTTCGTCCATCGTGGCGATTGGCAACCAATTTCATTTCACCAACGGTTTCTGCTGCGTGCACATGAATATGGGCACCGTGCTTTTCAGCCAATGCCGCAATTCGCACCAGGTGGTCCTCTCCAAGGAGATAGGTGCTGTGTGGGGCAAGCCAATTCAACGAATCATTGCCAGATGCATTGGCTGCGGTGAGCCATTCATCGGACCATTGCATTCGCGCTTCAAATGTAAGTGGCTCAGGGCCATCAGATTCAAGCAAGTTTGGAGCCGAGAAAATACGCGCGCCACTGCGGGACACAACTTCCTGTGCCGCATCTGGCAAGTAGTACATGTCGAGGGTGGTAGTAATTCCGCCGAGCAACGATTCAAGTGCTCCAAGTTCGGTGCCAGCAACCACAGCGTCATGATTCAAGATGCTGATTTCTGCGGGCATCAAGCGCGCAAGAAAATCTTCCAAGTTCATGTCGTCGCCAAGTCCACGGAACAAAGTCATGCCCAGGTGTGCGTGTGCATTGACAAGGCCAGGCATCACAATTCCGCCGCGTGCATCAATCACGGTGGTTGCTGTGTGAGTAACTGATCCTGAAGCAATCTCGCGGATCAATCCGTTTTCATCAACCACGATGGTGGCGTTATCAATAATGCTTCCTTGTGCGTCAACAGTGACCACACGGGCATTAAC
>JBEAOI010000201.1:0-3087 GCA_041165005.1 Actinomycetota bacterium | reverse complement strand
CTCCGCGACTCACACCACTGTTGTTACCGATTATCTCTTTCCTGCTGAGGTAGCCGCCAACCCACCTGTGAGCCTGAAGCCAACCCTTGATTTCAATGAAATGGTGAATGCTCAAGACTTTGCAGTTTCTGAACGGGTGCAACGGGGAGTTGCCTCAATGGCTTTCAGCCAGGCGTATCACACCGAAATGGAAAAGTATGCCCAGCGATTTGTAAAGCAGTACCGCCAGGACACAAATACGAACTAGTTGTAACTGCCAACCGCAAAGTCGGCAGAGACTCGGTCATCGAGTTCTGCAAGCGCGCGACCAAAACTGTCCATGTTGGAAATCCATTGATCTGCATGCTGTTTTGTATGTGCAACGCTCATGGTGATTGACTCGCTCTTTCCCCACGGCGGCAGAAATACTCCACCATTGAATTGCTTTAGGAAATGCAAGTGACTTACTGCGGTATTGAACGTAAGGAACTTGCGATAGTTAGTTGCTACCTCGCCACTAAACACGACACAAACTTTGAATCCAAAGTGATACCCATAAGCAGGTTGACCATGGTTTTTCAAAACTTCAAGTGAGTTCTGCAAAATATACGAACCAACTTCATCAGCCTTTGCGTAGGCCTCTGGTGTGAGAACTTCACTCAGCATCGCTTTCGCAGATGCCATGGTAAGGGGGTTGCCGTTAAATGTTCCCACTTGGCTGTAGCGACCTTCATCAATCAATGACATCACTTCATTCGTTCCACCTATCGCACCACACGGAATGCCTCCACCAAGAGCTTTCGCCAAACACACCAAGTCGGGTGTAACGCCGAACAATTTTGTTGCTCCGCCTGAATGAACGACTAAACCAGTTTTCACTTCGTCGAATGCGAGCAGCGCACCATGTTTACGTGTGATGTCACGTATGCCTTGCATATAACCCTCTTGAGGAACAATGATTCCCGCATTCATCATCATTGGTTCCAAAATCATTCCTGCAATCAAGCCTTCATGCTCGGCAAACACTCGCTCCAATGCAGCAAGATCGTTATACGGCACGATGCGCACTAAGTCAGCAACCGCTTGTGGCACACCTTCGCCCGGCGTAAGCCATGGTTTATCTTGCGGCCCAAGATCATCTGCAGAACGGAAAATAGATACCAGCACGGAATCGTGATGCCCGTTGTAGCTACCTTCAATTTTTACAATGAGATCGCGACCGGTGAATTCACGCATCAAGTGAATGGCATCCATCGTCGATTCAGATCCCGAATTGTTAAATCGCCACTTCGGAAGTCCAAACCGCTGCACAAGCATTTCAGCGACATCAATCATGTCGGCTGAGGGTTGCGCGAAATGTGTTCCTTGAGTGACCCGTTGCTGAACAGCCCTCACGATTGCAGGATTGCCGTGCCCAGCTATGTTTGCGCCGTATCCAGCGTGAAAATCGATGTACTGGTTGCCATCTACGTCCCACAGATACGCGCCTTCACCACGATCGATCCAAATCGGGACAGGACGCGAACTCGCCCAACTGGACGGAACACCTCCCGGCACTGACTTCACCGCCCTGGCGTGCAGTTCTTTCGACTTGTGAACCTTGCCAATCAGGGCCTGCTCCTCAACGGCGATCTGTTTGTCCAAGGTGGTCATGGTGACTAAGTTACACCTATGGAAAGACGCGATTTTCTCAAAACGCTCTTTGCAACTACCGGGGGATTCATTATTGGACCGTCGATACTTGCTGCGTGCGGTGGTACATCATCAAGCTCGTCAACCGGACTGATCATCGGCACTCCCGATTCGCCCGTCACTCTTCCATTGGTTGGGGAACCAATTGCAGATGGACTTGCAAATGAAGGCGGCACCATTGAAATTTTGAACTGGGCTGACTACACCAACCCTGAAGTGATTGCCGATTTTGAAAAAGCATTTGGCGTTACGGTAAAACAAAGCATCTATGACAATGAAGATGCTGCAATCGCAAAGTTGCGAAATGGAACGTTAAAGCCAGATCTCATCATCGGAATGACCGACACTGCGATAGCGCGACTCATGGCTGCAGAACTTATTCAGCCGTTGAATCATTCGTACATTCCAAATAAATCCAATTTGCTCACAGGATTACAGAATCCGTATTACGACCAAGGTTCGCAGTACACCATGGCTCAATTCATTTACGGAAACGGCATCGGATACCGCAGAGACCGCATTGATCCAAGCGAACTTGCATCGCAGGGTTACGACGCCATGTGGAACTCTGCATACAGCGGAAAGCTTGCCGTAATGGATTCATATCGTGACACCATCAGCCTTGCGCTTTTTCAGGCTGGAATAACCGACGTGAACTCTGGTGATGCAGAAATTCTTGCCGCAGCAAAAGAGAACCTCATCCGTTTGCGCACTGAGACAAGTCCAAAAGTGGACGTCGTGAGTTACCAAGAACTTCCAGCGGGAAATCGTGACATTTCATATATGTGGAGTGGCGACATTCTCATTGCGCCGTTCTACTTGCCTGAAGGCACTTCAGCCGATGTGCTCGGTTTCTGGTATCCCGACAACACCATTACCGCAAACGACTTCCTCTGTATTCCAAAAACGTCAGCGAAACCGGTTGCTGCGCACCAAATGATCAACTATCTGTTGGACAATGATGTTGCTGTGAAGAATCAATCGTATGTCGGATACCAGCCAGCATTAACTTCCGTTACTGCAGAGTCACTAATCAATTCGGGTGTAATTCCTGAAACGCTTATTGATGCAGTAGTAGATGACACCCGCTATCAAGCCGGCTATCGCATCACCAGTTTGTCCCCAGAGACTGATGCCCTGTGGAATGACGTCTGGACGACGTTTACCGCGGGCTGAGCATGAACAAAGCCGCCCGACTGTGGGCAGCACTTGCCGCCCCCGGTGCATTCTGGCTGCTGTTCTTTTTTGCAGTTCCCTTTTACGCTGTTGCGTGCGTTGCCTTCGGTTCAATTGATCCGATTTTTCGAGATGCAATTCCACAGTGGAATCCACTGAACTGGAGTTTCAGCGAATTCGGTGCCGTATTCAGCAGCGTGACCAGCGGTCCACTACGTGGCGTATTTGTCCGCACCATTG
>JBEAOI010000200.1:0-4980 GCA_041165005.1 Actinomycetota bacterium | reverse complement strand
GCAGTGCTTCGCGGAGATGCGGACATTGCGGTTCATTCAGCAAAGGATCTTCCATCGCAGCACGCAGAAGGTTTAGTGATTGGTGCATGGTGTGAACGACGAGATGCGCGTGATGCCTTAGTAGGCAGGTCGTTGAGTGATCTTGAACTCGGTGCAACTGTTGCCACCGGCTCGGTGCGACGTAGGGCACAACTAATTACTGTTCGTCCCGACCTGCAGTTTGTGGAGTTACGCGGAAACATTCACACTCGCCTTGAAAAGATTCCTAACAATGGGTCCATCGTGATGGCGATTGCAGCAATGCAAGTACTTGGAATAACGGATCGAATTGCAGAAGAGCTTGTGACAACTGATTTTGTTCCAATGGTTGGACAAGGTTGTGTTGCAGTTGAATGTCGAGAAGGTGACAGCAACACGCTTGCCGCAGTTTCGAGTATTGATCACGCTCGTACGCGTTTTGCTGTCGAGATTGAACGCGCATTTCTTGCTGAACTTGGTGCTGGTTGTTCAATGCCGGTTGGCGCTTATGTCAATGAGGCGAATGTGCTTTCAACATTTATGGCCACCGGAGCAACGAATTCGGACCGACACGTGAAGTTTGTTGAGACTGTGCCACCAGTTGATGCACATGAGTTCGCTCGTGAACTTGCTCGAAAGTCGCAATCTGCGTTGGCATGATTGAAAGCACGTTTTCGGGAAAGCGCATCGCAGTGACACGCCCGCGAGCGCAGGCGAAAGAGTTGCAACGCGCAATTGAAGAACGTGGTGCACAGTGCGTGATTGTTCCACTGATTGAGATAACTCAGCCAGACGACGAGGGATTCGCCTTCGAACAAGCGATGCGCAACATCCATGAATATGAATGGGTGGTTTGCACATCGGCTAATGGCGCTTTGCGCGTTGCTCCTTATTTGTCAACTGGTGCAACGTGTCCAAAGCTTGCCGCAGTAGGAGATGCAACGGCACTTGCATTCGCACGTGTTGTGGACTTTGTTCCAAGTTCTGCAAATGGAAAGTCGCTTGCTGAACAACTTCCGATGTCATCGGGCAAAGTTCTGGTAGTTCAAGCGCAGGAAACCAGCGGCGAGGTGGTGCGCATTTTGCGTGACCGCAACATGCGTGCAGATGATGTTGCCGCGTACAAGACAGAGCATTGCTTGCTTACTGATCTACAAGTAGATGAAATTCGTTCCGCTGATGCAGTGTTGGTCGCGTCAGGTTCAGCCGTGCGTTCGTGGTGTACTCAGGCCGGACCACGAGTAAGTGGAAAAGTTGTTGCCATCGGTGAACCTACACAGCGAGTAGCAGCTGAATGCGGAATGACAATTAGCGCCGTTGCACGTGAAGCATCTACAGCAGGGGTTGTTGCTGCGCTTGCTGGCGTATTCGCGTAAACGACCCCGTAGCCTTACTGGCATGGCGTTTCCGCAATCTCGACCCCGTCGTCTTCGTCAAAGCCCTGCACTGCGAGAACTAGTTGCAGAAGTGCGACTTGGAGTTTCTGATCTAGTTGCACCGTTGTTTGTTCGCGAAGGTATTTCTTCGCCGCAACCCATTTCATCGTTGTCTGGTGTGATGCAACATACACGTGAGTCTTTGAAGGAAGAAGTACGTGCGCTTGCCGATCTTGGTGTTCCAGCGGTGATTTTGTTCGGTGTTCCAGCCGTTAAAGACGAAGTTGGCTCGGGTGCATTTGATCCAAATGGAATTGTGCAGGTTGCATTGCGCGAACTTCGCGAAGAGTTGGGCAATCGCATTGTGTTAATGGCCGATTTGTGCGTGGACGAGTACACGTCCCATGGACATTGTGGTGTGCTCAATGCAAAAGGCGATGTTGATAACGATGCAACGCTTGAGATTTATTGCAAAGCTGCATTGGCACAAGCACAAGCAGGTGCTCAAGTTGTTGCACCGAGCGGAATGATGGACGGACAGGTTGGCGCAATTCGCGCAGCACTTGACGGCGCTGGTTTCCTTGACACTGCAATCATGGCGTACTCGGCAAAGTACGCCTCTGGTTTGTATGGTCCGTTCCGCGACGCGGTGGATGTACAAATTGCTGGTGGCGGTAATCGCAAGGGCTACCAACAAGATTGGCGTAATGCGCGCGAAGCACTTCGTGAAGTTGCCGCAGATATTGAGCAAGGCGCAGACATCGTGATGGTGAAGCCAGCGATGAGTTATCTCGATGTGATTGCATCGGTGAGTGGGCGAGTAGATGTTCCGGTTGCTGCGTATCACGTAAGTGGCGAGTACGCCATGATCAAAGCTGCAGCAGCAAATGGTTGGATTGATCACGACACTGTTGCTGTTGAGCAGTTAACAGCTGTAAAGCGTGCAGGCGCAGACATTATCTTGACCTATTTCGCGCGTTGGTTCGCCGAAACTCAACAATAGGAGTTGTAGTGACTATTCCGTTTTGTGATCCATCACTTTGTGTTTCTGCCGGATGCACAGCAACGGTGTGCACAGGAAAAGCAATTGCATCAAATCACACCTTCTATGAACGCTCAGCCAATGTCATTCCCGGCGGTGTGAACTCTTCAATTCGCGCGTTCAAATCTGTTGGCGGCGAACCGTACATCGTTGCTCGCGGAGATGGCGCACATATTGTCGATGTTGAGGGAAATCGCTACATCGACCTAGTGCAAAGTTATGGTGCGGTCATTCTGGGCCACGCTCATCCTGCAATCACTGCGGCTTTGCGTGACGCGGCAGGAGATGGAACATCATTTGGTGCGCCTACACCTCGTGAAATGAAATTGGCAGAAGCAATTCGTGAACGGGTGCCGAGTTGTGAGCGTGTTCGATTGATGAATAGCGGCACTGAAGCGACAAGCACTGCAGTGCGACTTGCTCGCGGAGCAACTGGCCGAAAGCGAATCATCACGTTCTACGGAAACTTTCATGGCGCAACAGATGCGTTACTTGCTGCAGGTGGAAGCGGCATAGCAACGCTTGGAATACCAGGTACTGCAGGTGTTCCAGAGGAAGCAGTTGCAAATACATTGGTTGTTCCTTACAACGTTGTTCCGGAAATTGGTAACGATGTTGCGGCAGTCATCGTTGAACCAGTGGCAGCAAACATGGGCGTGGTTGCACCAGCGCCTGGTTTCTTGGAAGGTCTTCGCGCAGCTTGCGACAAAGTCGGGGCGTTACTCATTTTTGATGAGGTCATTACGGGATTCCGTATTGGACAAGGTGGCGCACAGGCAAAGTACGACGTGAAGCCAGACATCACATGCTTCGGCAAGGTAATTGGTGGTGGTTTGCCAATTGGTGCAATCGGCGGATCGCGCGCAGTGATGGAAAATCTCACACCAATTGGAAAGGTGTTTCATGCGGGAACACTTGCGGGCAATCCATTGGCAACTGCTGCTGGTCTTGCAGCGTTGAATGAACTCACTCCAGACGTGTACATGGAACTTGGAGCGCGTGCTCGCGCATTGGCAACCCTGCTGCGCGATGCATGTTCAAGTGCCGGAATCGTTGCGCAATTCCCGGTAGTCGGAACACTCGTTGGTGCATTTTTCGGACCAAACACTCCAACTAACTTCGATGAAGCAAAGCAGACCGATGAAAAGATGTACGCACGTTTGTTCCATGCCATGTTGGCTGAAGGGGTGGCGTTAGCGCCAGGAGCATACGAGGCACTTTTTGTTGGGCTGGGACATAACGATTCAGTGATGCAACAACTTGCTGAGCGAACTGAACGTGCTGCACTCGTAGCGGTTCGCGCGCAATAGATTTACTGCATGCGCTATTTCTTCACAGCAAGGTTGTGGGCGGCGCTCGGCATGTTGCTTGGTGCATCAGCTCTTGTGTTTGTCATGTTGTTAGTGGTGAATCAAGGATCGTCATCGAGTGGTGCAAATGGTCGCGTTGTTGATGTAGTTGCTGCAGTAACCACTACAGAATTCGGTGAGGGTTGGCAGGTTTCTAACGGCAAATCGGCTGGTGATGCAACGCTTTCGCTTGATGATGGTCGGCTATTGCGCATTGTTGATGGAACCCCTGGTGAGGTGACGTGTGAGTTACCTACAACTCCTTATTCATGTGTGCTTGTTGCCGACACGTTAGGTTCGGGTGTGTTGTGGTTTGCACTCGTACCTGCTGATTCAAGTAATGGAAAAGAAATTTTGACGCTTCCAACTCTTGTGGACATGTTGGAAGGTGGCGACCTGGGAGTGTTAAGCAATGGATGGGTGGTTCCACTTGCTACTCCAACGGTGCGAAATTGTGATACTGAAACAACGTCGCTTCGCGACTTCATTAATAAGTTCCCAGATGGGAATGCAATCGCGCTACTAAATCTGTATCAAGACCAAATCACAGAAGTGGTGTGCACCGGCCCGTAGGCCAATCTTTATTTTGCAGATTCGCGTGCTGTTGTGCCAACTGCATGAGGTGGCTTAGGCAACATCGCAAAGTCTTTATCAATGGTGTCAAATGATGTTGAACCATTTTCGAGGGCAAGGAAAATTTCCGACTCTGGTGAACACCATGTCTCGTATTCTTCTTTCCACTCTTCGCTGGTTGGGTCTGCCCCACCAATGGCATAACGCTCGTGGCATACAACACCCAGGATTTCGTACTCGGTAAGCCCGCCACCGGCCTTTTCGCCTTGTTGTGGCATTGGGTTTCCGTTATAGGAAAGCGGAGCATGTGCGCCACCTTCGCGGTTTGGATCTCCGTAGTAAGCAATGCCAGCTGCAACATATGGCTGGCTACCCGTATATACGAAGTTCAACATGTCTTCAATCTTCGGGAAAGTTTTCAACACTTCGCCACCAGCAAACACGCGACCTGCGCCACCTTGTCCTGCAGCACCGTGGCAACCTGCACAACTGCCGTACACGGCCGCACCGATAGCCATTGGACCTTCAACTTCTTTTTCTTGTGGCTTCAATGCGATTAAGTACATAAATGCCCACAGTGGCAGGAGGCTGAGCGTTGCCATTGCCCAGAAAGGGATTTTTT
>JBEAOI010000199.1:0-4939 GCA_041165005.1 Actinomycetota bacterium | reverse complement strand
GCTAGGCGAGAGACTGAACAACGGCTTCACCACAGCGTCGACCCGAATACATTGCGCCTTGAATTGAACCGGTATCTCTGTGGTCTCCGCAAACGAATTGACCATTGCCAAGATTGACGCGTTGCTTCGGTGAAAACGGTGGTTTCTGAACTGGTCCACCATGGTTAATGACATAGGTGCGCAAATGCTTCCAATCATCTACTTGCGGCCCCCACCACGATCGAAGTTGTTTGCGACTCATTGCTTCTAGATCACCTTCAGTAACTCCAGGAAGTGCAGCAACAATGAGGTGCTTGTCGGCAGGTGCATACGACGGCGCAACATTGCTGATTACTGCAACATTGAGAACTGGTCCGTTGCCAGTGCCGTCAAGAACTACATACTTCTCTTTCGTTGGTGGAGTGTCTGCCGAGAAGTAAACGCAACCAACTTTGCGCGATTCAACAACCGGAATTCCAAGAAGCGAAGAAGCGGTTGGGCCATCTGTGGCTACAACGACTGCTCGAGCAGAAATGATTTCACCAGATGCAAGTGTGATCGTTGTTCCATCAAGTGTGCTTACACGGGTGTTGAGGTGGATAGTTCCTTCGGACAGTCTGCTTGCCATTTGTAGCGGAAGCGCATGCATGCCACGCGATGGCAGCACGCTTTGGCCTTCGCTAAGTGATTTGAAAATCACGTCGAACATGCGTCGCGACGTTGCGAGATGTGGATCGAGTTGTATCCCGCCGAAGAGCGGCCTAAAAAACCGATTGATAATTTTGGTAGAGAAACCAAATGCCCGTAGTGCCACATCTGTTGATACGTCTTGGCCACTGAGGAGAACCGCAGACTTGCGTCGCAATACACGTGCGCGCAGCACCACGATTCGTGCCTTGTCGAACACGCTGCCGATTGGGGCTAATGCTGTTGTGGCGAGTGTTTGCGGTTTGCGAAATGGGTCTGAAACCGCATGGCCCTTTCCATTGCGCCAAACCAGTGCACCTGGATCAAACGGTCGAAGATCGAGTGCGCGCATGTCGACTTGCGACTGCAGTTCTGGGTAGGCGGTGAGCATTACTTGGAAACCGCGATCCAATTGAAAACCATCCACGATGTCGGTGCGAACTCTTCCGCCAACTGCATCACTGGCTTCAAGCACGATGACTGAAAGCCCATGCCGCTGGATTTCACGCGCTGCAGAGAGTCCTGCAAGTCCGGCGCCGACAATCACGACGTCACATTGTGATGGAAGGGACATTACTTAGAGAGTAGTGAGCGCAGAGCACTTTCTAGAGTGGTGTGCTTAAAGGAGTATCCACTTGCGTTAAGCGCTGCAGGAATCACTCGCTGACCGGTAAACAGCAGAGCGTCTGCAAGTTCGCCACCAAGCAAAATCTTCGGAGCAAAGGTTGGAACGGGCACAATTGCTGGACGCTTCAGAACCGACGCAAGCACTTTGGTGAATTCTGCATTCGTCACAGGATTCGGTGCAGTGAGGTTGACCGCACCGCTGACATTTGCAGTGAGAAGGTATTCAATTGCGCCAATTTCATCATCGATAGAAATCCAACTTTGCCACTGCTTGCCATTGCCAAATTTTCCGCCTACACCCAACTTGAAGAGCGGTAGCAATTTCTTGAGTGCTCCACCTTTTGGAGAAAGCACAATTCCTGTGCGCAGATACACCGTGCGAATGCCCGCATCTACTGCTGGCTTTGCGGCGGCTTCCCACTGTTCGCAAACCTCAGCAAGGAAGCCAGTTCCGTGCGTGCTTACTTCGGTGAGCTGCTCGTCATTACGTGCTCCATAAATTCCGATAGCTGAACCTGAAAGGAAAACTGACGGCTTGCGCGAGAGCGATGCGATTGTTTTTGCAAGAAGTGCTGTTGTGTCGGTGCGACTATCAAGAATTTCCTTGCGGTATCCATCTGACCAACGCTTGTCGCCAATTCCGGCGCCAGATAGGTGAATGACTGCGTCAACGCCTTCAAGTGCAGATGCGTCAAGAGATCCCGATTTTGGGTTCCACTGAATTTCTCCAGCCTTTGGCGACCTGCGAACGAGACGAACAACTTCGTGCCCACTCGTTGACAGTTTGGCAACGAGTTGCGTACCGATTAAACCACTTGCACCTGAGATGACAATCTTCATGCCATTACCTTATGACGCTTTGACCCGCGAGGAGGGGTTGTGCGCCAATTATGGAATGACGATTGGGACCGAGGTAACCACAGTATTTGGGCGGAACAACAGGCGAGCCTTAATGGCAAGTGCCGACTGGTTGTGCAGCCACTGCGAACGAATACTGGTGACGAATTCGGGAATAATCACGGTGATCAGGTCATCACTATCTAGATTGTCGATTTCGTTTATTCGATTCAGAATTGGTTCGGTGAGGTCGCGGTATTCCGAGACGACCGTATCCAATTCGATTTCAAGACCGTACTTGTCCCACTCTTCGGTAAGTCGCGCACGATCATCTGAGTTCTCAATGACCGATAACGCAACCAAACGGTCGGGACGCAAACTCTGTGCGTAGCGAACTGCTTGTAGTACTCCTTGGTTCACTGAACCAACCAATACGACAACAGTATGTGTGCGGAATGGGGCTTTATATCCTTCTGTTGGAGCAAGATATCCGCGCACTCTGGTGTAGTGGCGATGAATTGCTTTGAACCCAACCATGAGCGAAGGAATGACGACTGCTGGCAGCCAAGCACCATCTGTGAATTTCACCGTGACCACAGTTACAGCAACAAAAAAAGTTGTTACCGCACCAACACCATTAATTGCCATGTGCAATTTCCAGCCTTTGGTTCGGTGTCGATGATGATGGACACACATTCCTGTTTGGCTGAGTGTGAACCCTGTAAACACGCCGATGGCGTATAGAGGAATGAGAAGGTTGATTAACCCACCGAATGCAATGAGCAGCGCAATTGAAGCCAGGCTAAGAAAAATGACACCGTTAGAGAACACCAAGCGATCACCGCGGTTCATAAACTGACGTGGCAAATAATTATCTTTTGCAATAATTGACATAAGTCGCGGGAAGTCGGCGTAAGCAGTGTTCGCAGCAAGAATCAAAATTCCAAAGGTTGCAAACTGCGTGATGAAGAAGAAGATGTTTCTGCCGCCGTATACCTGCTCTGCTAACTGAGCGAGAACAGTGTTAGGGATGATTCCTTCATGGTCCTTCACCGGTTCAAGGTGCTGAGCTAAAACGCTGAGACCGAAGAAACATAGGCCCAAGATCACGGCCATCCAGATGAGCACTTTCGCAGCATTCTTCGATTCAGGTTTTTCGAATGCAGGAACTCCATTGGAGACGGCTTCAACTCCGGTGAGTGCTACAGCACCAGACGAAAAAGCTTTGAGGAAGTAAAACAGAGAGAGCGAACCTTGCATTTCGAGCAGGTGCTTAGCTTCGCCAGTGTGCTCAATTGGCGGAAGACCCTGGAAAAATACGCGATACAGACCCACAACGATGAGTGTGATCAATGAGACAACATAGATATACGTCGGGAGAGCAAACAGTTTTCCCGACTCTTTCAGGCCACGAAGGTTTGCGAGCATCATGACGAGCACGAAACCACAACAGATCTGCACCCGATATGGCGCCAGGTTGTTAAAGGCTGAGATTATTGCAGCGGTGCCTCCAGCAACAGACACGCATACGGTGAGGATGTAGTCAACGAGCAGTGATCCACCAGCGATCAGGCCGGGGTATTCACCAAGATTCTCTTTTGATACGACGTACGAGCCACCACCATTTGGGTAGGCAAAAATGGTTTGTCGATAGCTGGACACCACGATGATGAGCAGGACCACCACCATGAGCGAGATTGGAACAAGTTGTGAGTAGGCAAGCGCACCGATGCCTGCCAGGGAGAGGAAGACAATCAGAATTTCTTCAGTCGCATAAGCCGTCGACGAAATTGCGTCGCTTGCGAATACTGGAAGCGCAATTTTTTTTGAAAGTCGTTGATGATGGTCTTCCGAAGTCGCAATCGGGTTGCCGAGGAAGAGTCGTTTGAGACCTCTGTTACCTGTTTGAGTAGACATACGCGTCTAGAAGCCTGCCACATTGACTACCCGCTGGGCGGGTAGAACGCCTACGCTGGACACCCGTAGTTCTACATAGGCATTTCGGGCGGTTTGTGCCCATGCCACAAGGGAGAAAACAGTGCACGTCGTAATTGTTGGATGCGGGCGAGTTGGCTCGACGCTTGGTCGGGAACTCGTTGCTGCAGGCCATACGGTTGCCGTTGTTGACCGGAAGTCTGAAGCATTTTCGCGACTAGGTGAATCATTTAGTGGTCAGAAAATTGCTGGGATTGGTTTTGACCGCGACATTCTGATTGAAGCGGGAATTGAAAAGGCTGGTGCACTTGCGGCAGTCACCAATGGCGATAACTCAAATATTTTGATTGCTCGTGTTGCACGTGAAGAATTTGGCATTGAACGAGTCGTTGCCCGAATTTACGACCCAAAGCGCGCAGAGATCTACGAACGTCTCGGCATTGCCACCGTTGCGACAGTGAAGTGGACTTCGGAGCGAATTCTGCGTCGCATACTTCCCGATTTGCCTGCAGTTGAGTGGACCGACCCAAGCGCAAAAGTGGTGCTTGTGGAGCGTGAACTTCCAAAGTCACTAGTTGGCTCTCGTGTGCTGTCGCTAGATAGCGCTACTGCACGGATTGTTTCCGTTCGTCGATTAGGCGCAGCCATCATCCCAGGTGCGGACACCGTTATTCAAGAAGGTGACGTCGCCTATGTTGCGGTTGAAGTTAAGTCACTAGAAGCGTTTGATGCATCACTTGCGTCAACAACCGGGAAGGGTCACTAGTCGTGAAAGTAGTAGTTGCAGGCGGTGGAAGTGTTGGTCGATTTACAGCAGAGCAACTTGTTGCGGCGGGTCACGAAGTAACCATTATTGAAAACGATCGTGCAGTAG
>JBEAOI010000198.1:0-3969 GCA_041165005.1 Actinomycetota bacterium | reverse complement strand
CTCGCGGACGATGTTCTCCGCCACAAACTTCTCCGTTTGCCAGATCAGGAAGCAGCTAGCCGCGGCATGATCGCTGCTAAAGCCTGATCTCCATTTATTCATTCATTAACTAGGAGCCCTTCATGGCAGATAACACCATCACTCTCGTGGGAAACCTCACCCGCGATCCCGAACTTCGATTCACCACTTCCGGTCGTGGTGTCGCATCATTTGGCATCGCCGTCGGTCGTCGTTACCAAGTCAACGGCGAATGGCAAGAACAAACTTCGTACTTCAACGTCACCGCTTGGGGTCAACTAGGTGAAAACGCTGCTGCGTCTTTAACTAAAGGTGCTCGCGTAGTGGTCACCGGTCGACTTGAACAACGCGAATACACCACTCGCGAAGGTGACAAGCGAACAGCAATTGATGTCATTGCTGATGAACTCGGACCAAGCCTTCGTTGGGCAACTGCGCAAGTAGAGCGCACCCCACGCACCGATGGTCAAGGCTCATCAAAGGGTGGGTCAAGTCCAGTCGGAGAGTCCAACCCGTTTGATAGCGGCGAAGAACCATTCTGAAACAACGATCACTCATCACATATCGCATAAAGGAAAAACAACATGACCAGTAAAAAGAACAAAGAGCGCGCAGCCAAAGCGGCGATGCGCAAATACAAGAAGCGCCCAAATGTGTTGCACGCTGAAAAAGTTGGCTACATCGACTACAAAGACGTCAACCTCTTGCAGCGCTTCATGTCGGATCGCTCAAAGTTGCGTGCGCGTCGCATGAACGGAAACACCGTGCAGCAGCAACGTGACGTTGCTCTTGCAGTGAAGAACGCTCGTGAAATGGCTTTGTTGCCTTACACCAAGCGCGTTGCTTCAGCACGTGCACCACGTCGTGGCGAAGAAGACGGTTCATACAACGACCGTCCACGCCGTTCACGTGACAAAGACTCAAACGAATCATTGGCAGACACCTACAAGGATGTCATCGAAGCCGCTGTAGAGGCACCACTTGGTGAAGACATCTCGCTCGACGACGCAACAACAGAGGAGGCGTAAATCATGAAAGTTTTGCTTCGTAAAGACGTCAATGGCCTTGGCCGTCGCGGTGACATTGTGACCGTGTCCTCTGGACACGCACGCAACTTGTTGCTTCCTGGCGGACTTGCAATTATTGCCACCGACGGTGCAGTAACTCAGGCAAACTCCATGCGTCGCGCTCGCGACTTGCGTGAAGCAGCAGACCGCGATTCAGCATTTGCTGTTTCTGCAGAGCTCGCCAAGCACACCATCACGGTGAAGGCAAAGGCTGGCGCTGAAGGTCGTTTGTTCGGATCAGTTACTGCAAACGACATCGTTGCTGCAGTAAAAGATCAGACTTCCGTAGTTCTCGACCGCAAAGTCATCAACATCGATACGCCAATTCGTACAACTGGCGCTCACCAAGTGAGCGTTGCGTTGTTCGATGGCATTACCGGTGTGGTGAATTTGTCGGTAGTTGCACAATAGGGAAGTGTCGCTAGCCCACAACAAGGCCCAACGGGCAAGGTAGTTGCATGTCGAACACGAGCGAGAATAGAACCGATTCACGGTCTGGCTCTCGCGGTGCGCAGCGTGTTCCACCACACAACCTGGACGCCGAAGCATCATTGCTCGGCGCCATGCTGCTTTCGAGAGAAGCAGTTGGCGTTGCTGTAGAACGCGGAGTTCATCCAGACGAGTTTTACAAGCCGGCGCACCGACATATTTTTGATGCGATTCGTTCGCTCAATACTGCTGGTGAGCCAGTTGATCCCATCACGGTTGCTGACGAACTTCGTCGTCACCAATTGCTCGAAGGCATTGGTGGACTCGAAGAACTCTTGGCCCTACAAAACGCAACACCGGCAGTGTCCAGCGCCGAACGGTACGCAAAGATTGTTCGCGACACCGCGCGTCTTCGTCGACTCATTAGTGCTGCTGGAGACATTGCGGAAATTGGCTACGGCGAACCAGACGATGTTGAGCGCGCACTAGACGAAGCCGAAAGTCGCATTTTCGATATCTCGGAAAGCAATGTTGGCGATAGTTCAGAGCGACTCGACATTTTGATTAAGAAGGCCTTCGATCAACTCGAAGATCGTGCCAACAACAACGATGTCATGACTGGTGTTCCAACCGGTTATGTCGACTTGGACAAAGTGCTACTCGGACTGCAACCAGGAACACTCAACATTGTTGGTGCCCGACCTGCAATGGGTAAGAGTGCCTTCGCGCTTGGCATTGCCGTTCATGCAGCTCAACAACTAAACAAACCAGTGCTCTTCTTCTCGTTGGAAATGGGTAAAGCCGAACTTTCACAACGTATTTTGGCGAGTGAGGCGCGTGTGGACGGAACAGTGTTTCGCACTGGTCGACCAACACCTAAAGATTGGACCAAAATTGGTCACGCAGTTGGGCGACTCGACATTCCTCTCATCATCGACGACAGCGCTGGCACCACCGTTGGGCAAATTCGTGCCAAAGCGCGACGTGTGTATAGCCGTGAGGGCGGACTAGCGCTCATTGTTATTGACTATTTGCAATTGATGGGTGGCGACGGACGTCCAGAAAACCGCCAATTGGAAGTGAGCGAGATCAGTCGAAAACTGAAATTGCTTGCTCGCGAATTCAGTGTTCCTGTACTCGCACTAAGCCAGCTGAGTCGAAGTTTGGAAAGCCGACAAGACAAACGTCCGACGCTTTCTGACTTGCGTGAATCTGGTGCTCTTGAGCAAGACGCCGACGTCGTGATGTTTTTGTATCGCGGTGAAATTTACGAACAAGACCCGAATCTCAAAGGTTTTGCGGAAGTCAGCGTTGCAAAACACCGTGCCGGTCCACTTGGTCTTGCGAAACTTGCATGGTTGGCTTCGTACACGCGCTTCGAAAACATGGCGATGGACAATTCCATCGAAGACGTGCTGGGTGATTAGTCGTGTTTCTCGGTGAAGACATTCTGGTATGGCTAGTACTGGCCTTTGGTGGAGCAATGTTCGCTGGAAATGTGCTGGCAGTTATCAAACCACCGAAAAAGGTGGCAGAAGGATCACTCGCTCAAGCTCCCCGTAGCCGTTCGCTCGCAATGGCTGCCGTCGGTCTGTTCGCGGCCCTCTGGGCGTTGCTCAGCCTGGTCTCATAAGCCCCGTATTTCTTGAGGTTTTTCGGCTGAGGCATTCGTTCACTAGGGTGCTTCGTTGTGATCTTGTCTGACAAAAGCATTCGCGAGGCCCTCCGTGAGGGCCGCATCATTATTGACCCACTTGACGAGTCGTGCATTCAGCCGTCATCGATCGACGTGAAGGTCTCAAACCTCTTTCGAGTGTTTCGCAACCACACGTCCGCAGTAATTGATGTCAAAAAAGATCTCACGGACCTCACCGAACTTGTCGAGGTTCCGCAAGACGGCGTGTTCATGTTGCATCCAGGTGAATTCGTATTGGGTTCCACGCTTGAGCGCGTTGCAATTGCAGATGATTTAGTGGCTCGAGTTGAAGGCAAGAGTTCACTTGGGCGACTTGGTCTGCTCATTCACTCCACCGCCGGATTTATTGATGCAGGTTTCGATGGCCACATCACATTGGAATTATCCAATGTGGCTAACTTGCCCATCACGTTGTATCCAAATATGAAGATCGGTCAGGTCAGTTTCATGACCATGACAACGCCAGCCGAGAACCCGTACGGCAAAGGTGCGCGCGGCTCGAAGTATCAGGGTCAGCGTGGGCCGACCCCAAGTCGTTATTTCGAAAACTTTTTAAAGTAACGAACTATTCGCCAGCAACTGGCGCACTGAGTGGTGCAGCACTCTCAGCACGGATTCGCTCGCCGTTCTCAATTGCGTCAAGCAAGTGAATCGAAATGTCGGCAACCTTCACTTCGTTCTCTTCCTTGCCAGCACCCTTCACGCCGTCATCCAACATGATGTAACAGAACGGACATGCGGTTGCGACGCGTGAAGCAC
>JBEAOI010000197.1:0-15030 GCA_041165005.1 Actinomycetota bacterium | reverse complement strand
GTGCATGGGGTTTCTGGTAATCCGTTCAAAGCAGGCGATGTTTTGAAAGGTGGATTATCGGCAGTCGTTGTAGACAAGAATTTGGATCTCATTGAGTTCGCAAAGAAGTTGCGTCCTGCCGCTGGCGGAAACATTGCATCATTTCCACTCGATGTATATGGCGACATGGTGGGAAGTAATTCGGTCTTGAAGCTGGGTAAAGGCGCAGACGAACTAATTGCGTTCTTCAATGGAACTGGTCCGCGTCCGCAACTGAACCCCTAAGGCGTCAGCTTCAGATGCTTCAGCAACTTTGTTGCCTTGCATGAAGTCGCAACCCAACAACTTCAAGCGTTGTTTCTGATCTTCTGTTGTTACCCATTCGGCAACAACGCTCATGTTCAACGAGTGCGCAAGCTGAATAATGGAACGAACAATTGGATCATCTCCACCATGTTGACCAATATCGCGAACTAGTGCGCCGTCAAGTTTCAAGTAATCGGCAGGGAAGTCGCGCAAGTAGGAAAGCGATGCGTAACCCGTACCAAAGTCATCAAGTGCAAGTTTCACGCCAAGACGCTTCAGCGCATTCAACGTACGCATGACGGCAGGGTTGTCGCTCAGCATGGTCTTTTCGGTTATTTCAAGCGTGAGGTGCGCTGCGTCAACGTTGGTTTCGCGCAGTGTTCCCATTACGCGTTCAACGAACGCTGCTTCGCTTAGTTGGCGCGTAGAAACGTTTACATGCACCATGAACGAACGCTCAACAATTCCTTCATCCATCCACTTGCGTGCATCGCTGCATGCCTGTCGAATAACCCAGTCACCAATTGGTCCAATTGATCCTGATTCTTCAGCAAGTTCGAGGAACACCGGTGGAGTAAGCACGCCGCGTTCTGGGTGGTTCCAGCGCAACAACGCTTCAACGCCTGCCATGCGGCCGGTGTGTGTGGAAACCACAGGCTGATACACCACAAACAATTCGCGCTTAGCTAATGCGCGCTCAAGTTCGGTCGAAAGCATGACGCGATCTTTTGCGCTCTTGCGCATTTCATCGGAATACATTTCGCATCGACCGCGACCGCGTTGTTTTGCGCGATACATGGCGGTGTCGGCGTTACGCAACAGTGTTACAGCAGCATCGGCTGGTGCTTCTTCGGCAAGTAGCGCAGGTGTGGCCATAGCAATGCCAATGCTTCCGCTAGTAAAGATTTCAACGCCCTGCAAAATGACTTGACCGGTAATGCCTTGGCGCACGCGCTCTGCAACATCCATTGCAATGTGTTCATCGCCTAGGCCGTCGCACAACACCACAAATTCGTCGCCACCTATGCGGGCAACTAGGTCGCTTGGGCGAGTGGCGCTGACCAATCGCTTGGCAATGGAGTTCAACAACTGGTCGCCAACGTTGTGGCCAATGTTGTCATTTACGTCTTTCAACTTGTCTAAGTCCACGAACATTACCGACACACCGCGCTTGGTGGTCACGCTTCGCTCAAGTGCTTCTGACAATTTGCGCAAGAACAACACGCGGTTTGGCAAGCCAGTAAGAGCGTCGTGTGTTGCTTGATAATTCAACTCGTCTTGCAGTTGCTTGGCTTCAGTGATGTCGCGTGCAATTACGGAGTAGTGCTGAATAGTTCCATCTGCTTCGCGCACAATCTGCAACACCAACGTCATGGTGCGCAAAATGCCGTCGGGGCTGCGGAAGCCAAGTTCGCCTTCCCATTTGTTGTTTGCAGGAGAGTTGATCACTTCGCGTGGAACTTGATCGCGAATGGCTTGGATGAACATTTGTGTTGCTGCATCACTTGCAGGTGACTGCTCGCTTACGCCGATGAGGTTTCGTGCTCCATCATTGCTGAACAACAAATTTCCACGAGGGTCAAACACAATGACGGCATCTGCACTGCTGTCAAGCAAACCAATCAGCTGATTGCTCAGCACTCTGCGGTTCACCGCTTCAGTCACATCGTGAGCAGTGCCAACAAACCCAGTGATTTCCTTCTTCGCACCAAGTATTGGTTGTGTCGAAATGTTGAGCCAAAACACTTCGCCATCGGGTTTCCACAATTTGAATTCAATGCCAAATGCAGAACCAGATTCACGCGAACGTTGCCATGCTTCTTCGGCGAGCGCTCTGTCAGAAGGTTGTGCATTCACCCACGGTGCAACGCCAGGAGTGAAACTTGCGCCACCGAGTGCGAGGGCGCGGAAGGTTTCGTTTGCCGTCGTCAACCGACCATCAATGTCGGTCTTAAATACCCCTATTGGGAGGGAGGCGGCTGATTGGTCAATGACACCATCTTGACAGGTTGCCCTTTACCAATATGGCTAATTGGGGTTTATCGGGTGAAGGAAAAAGAGGTTGACGCAATGCCAAGCGACCCTGCTTCAAGCGAAGTCAGCATGGTCTCGGCGTCCATTCCTTCGGTCACTTCCAGCTGTTGCGAAACGGCGTACACCGTGAGCAGGTAAGCATGCGGTTCACCGGCCTTCGGGCACGGTGCGGCATAGCCAACTTTGTTCACGCGATTCAGAGACTGCACGGCGCCCGCTGGCACCACTCCCGCATTTACTTGAGTAATTGCTGGGTCAATATTGGCAGCCACCCAATGCACGGCATCACCGGCAGTTTGATCAACGATGGAAAGTCCCCAGGTGACGGTGCCTTGCGGCAGACCTGCAATTTCGAAACTAGGTGAGAGCCTGTCGCCATCACAGGTAAATATCGCATCGAGCGGCCCGCCATCAACCCACGGCGCCGCAATGGTGAATTCCTGAACTGAAGTAATTGATTCGGCAATGGTGGTGGCAACGGCGATGGTTTCAGTTTGATCGGCGGATGGCGGCTTCATTTCGCGACCATCACGTGAGCACGAAGCAAGAAGTACGGCACTCATTCCAATGACTGCAACCGCGCTAAACAACTTTCCTGAAATTCGTGTCACAACTGAAGGTTACGTCATGCAGTACTAACCTGCATGACGTGTTGCGACCCAACGAACAACTTTGTGTGATGACGGTGCATGCACACCCCGATGACGAAGCATCAAAAGGTGCACCAACAATGGCCATGTACGGTGCACAGGGTGCACGCACCGTGTTGGTGTGTTGCACGGGCGGTGAAGAGGGTGATGTCGCAAACCCTTCGTTGAAAGAACCTGGTCAGCCGTTTCATGGACTGGAAGGCGAAGCAGAAAAGCAATTGCTCGCACAACTTCGTCCTGTCGAGTTAGAGCAAGCAGCAAAGGTGATCGGTTTTCATCATGTTGAAATGCTTGGCTACCGAGATTCGGGAATGTTGGACAGCCCTGCGAATAATCACCCCGATTGCTTTCACATGGCCGACCTCGATGAAGCAGTGGGCAGGTTGGTGCGCATTATTCGTCGCGAACGTCCGCATGTGTTGGTTACTTACAACGATGATCAGCGCGGGTACCCACACCCAGACCACGTGAAAGTGCACGAAATCAGCATCGTTGCGTTCGATCGTGCGGCCGACGACGAGTGGTATCCGGAAGCGGGTGAGCCTTGGCAACCGTTGAAGATGTATTACTCGGCGTGGTCACGTATGCGGCTTACTGCAATTCACGAAGCGTTGTTGCGACTGCGTGGTTCTTCGCCATTTGACGATTCGTGGTTCGAGCGACCCGACCTCGACAGTCGCATTACCACTCGTTTGCAGATTGGTGATTACTTGTATGCGCGTTCTGGTGCATTGCGCGCGCATCGCACTCAAATTGATGAAAACGAACCGTTTTGGTTTGGCCTCAGCGATGCCGAACTTGCCGAAACGTATCCGTACGAAGACTGGGTGTTGGCAAAATCGTTAGTGCCGACGCCACCACTTGCGGTAGGTGAGTACGAAGACGATATGTTCCGCGGAGTGCGTTAACTATTGCGCACGCATGGCGTCGCGTAGTGCGCGATAGCCGATCATGATTGCGCCGCTGTCAGCAATTGCTTGCTTCAACGTGGCATCGTTCACGACGAAGTTGTAATCATCAATCCAACTGGTTGCAATGTCGCCCAGCGCGCGAATCTCTGGTGTGTCGATGCATGGCTGCACGTGAATTTCGGTAACGCCTGGTTGCAGGTTGCGCAGCGAATTCAATACACGCTCGCGGCTGCCTTCGCGCCAGTCGTGATCGAAGTGGTCGGGGAAGAGCACGCCTTCTTCGGCTGCAAGTTTGCGGAAAGGAAAGCCGGCTTGTGCTTCGGTAAGCGTAGAAGGCAAGCGCACTGGCAATTGAAACTCAACAGCAAGCTCGATGTACACATCAAAAAACTGCGGGCGCAAAGTGATCGCGGTGAGGTGTGGTGCAAGGTGCGTTACGTCAATGCCCCATTCGAGTGCGCGCGCAATTTGTGCACGGCATTCGCGCAACACTTCTGCTGGGTCTGCGTGTTCCCAGAGGTCGTCAATGGTTCGTGGAAACCCACCTTCACCAGACTGCAGCGATGGCGCGTAGGTGAGTGGCCCCCAGCGATACATCTCGTGTTCGCTGTTTACGGTGAGGTGCACGCCAATGTCGTCACCGTTGTAATTCATGACTGCGTGTTTTGCCCACGGTGCTGGAACCATCAGCGATGCACATGTGGCTGAACCTTTGCGTAGTGCGTCGTACACACCAACGTTGGCTGCATGAAATGCGCCAAGGTCGTCACAACTCAAAATCACGAGTTTCGCATTGGCGCTGTGGCCAAGTCGTTCAGCGAGTTGTGGTGAATGTGATGGTGTGCTCACTGTGTAAACGCTACTAGCGACAGGCTTGCCATAAACCCACATTGCGCAACTCTGCTTGCGTGGCGGCTTGGGCAAAGTCGGCTTTATGGGCAGTGTTTGGCTCAAACACCATGGGTCGCGCATAACCATTCATCACCAAGTCCAAGTTCACAAAAACATTGCTGTCTGCGGTGTACACATACAGCAGTAATCGGCCGTATTTATCGCGCGCTTCTATGTCGCGTTCAACTCGAAGCGCGGTACCTTCGGGCAGCAGTTGCTCGGTATAGGCGCTGGCTTCTGGCCCATAACACTCCACACCCTTCGTAGGGTGTTTGGTTTCAGGCGTGTCTACGCCAATCAATCGAACGCGTTCAGTTTTTCCACCGATTGCAATTTCAATGGTGTCACCATCGACGACTCTTTTCACCGTTGCCGAATTCGGTGAAGCATTGAGAGATTCGTTGCTGCAACTTGACAGTAGTAACGCAAATGCAAAGAGAAACAAAGTGAGAAAATGGCTTGAGCGGTGCATGCGCATAGATGTGTGAATTACAGTAATCACATGACCACACCTTTAGAGCTTGGAAAAATTGGCATTTGGACATGGACGCTTGATGGCCAACCAATGGCCAAATCATGTGAAGCCGTGCAAGAACTTGAAGAGATGGGGTTCAAAACGGTGTGGATTCCAGAAGCGGTTGGTCGCGAACCATTTGCACACGCCGGAATTTTGTTGTCAGCAACAAAAAAACTCATCGTGGGTACAGGTATTGCTTCCATGTATGCGCGCACTGCAGCAACGATGCAGGCTGGTCAGAAAACTCTCACGTCTGCGTTTCCAGACCGCTTTCTGTTGGGCATCGGCGCAAGCCACGGCAACATGGTGAAGTCGTTGCACAAAACTTCGTATGTAAAGCCGTACTCAGCAATGGTCGAATACTTAGACGTGATGGACAAGGGAATGTTTGTGGCTGCAGAGCCAACCACTCCGTTGCATCGCGTGTTGGCCGCACTTGGTCCAAAAATGTTGAAGTTGGCAGGCGAGCGTGCCGATGGTGCGCACCCGTATTTCACTACTCCGAAACACACTGCAGTTGCTCGCGATATTTTGGGTCAGGGCCCAACACTTGCTCCAGAACAAGCAGTCATTTTGGAAACCGATCCAACGAAGGCTCGCGCAATTGCTCGCAGTTACATGGGCACCTATACGCGCTTGCCGAACTATGCCAACAACTTGTTGCGCGAAGGTTTCACCGAAGACGACATTAAGAATCACAGCGACAAGTTGGTTGACGCCATTTGTGCATGGGGAACACTCGACACGGTTCGCGGTCGCATCAAGGAACACCTCGATGCAGGCGCATCGCACGTTTCAGTTCAGGTGCTTACTGAAGGTTTGATTGAATTGCCTTCAACACAGTGGCGCGAACTCGCCACACTGTTGCCAGAGTTTCGCTAAACGCCAAGCACGCGCTTTTGTAGCTTGCGCATTCCGGCAAGCCAACGGTCGCGCTCGGTGGCTTTCAACGCCATGTATTGCGCAACCTCTGGGTGAGGCAACACTAGAAACGTTTCTGCGCGAATGGTGTCAACGCATGCTTGCGCAACTTCTTCGGGCTCTAACACTCCACCAGCAACACGAACAACATTGCCTGAAGGGCCGTCGTTACTGTTGTCTGCGCCTTTCAACATGTTGGTGTTTACGCCTTGTGGGCATAGGCAACTCACCAAAATTCCGCGCCCGCCGTAGGTAATCGACATCCATTCAGCAAAGGCAACTGCAGCATGTTTTGTCACGGTGTATGGAGCAGAACCGATTTGTGAAAGCAGTCCGGCAGCAGAAGCGGTGCTGCAGAAGTATCCGCCGCCTTCCGAAAGCCA
Source organism: Actinomycetota bacterium (assembly GCA_041165005.1). Classification (GTDB taxonomy): domain Bacteria; phylum Actinomycetota; class Acidimicrobiia; order Acidimicrobiales; family Ilumatobacteraceae; genus UBA3006. Next base: position 8,438 of record JBEAOI010000197.1, on the reverse strand, counting down.
GTAGGGAATCAAGTATTTCGCGGCCCAACGGTGTGCATTGAAATTGATGTTGAATGCGGTGTCCCAGTCTTCTTCGCTCGTTGACAAATCGCTTCCAAGTCCAACGCCGGCGTTAGCAAAAAACAAATCAAGTTTTCCGAATTTGTCAATTGCTTCGCACACCAATTCCATGTTCGCTTGCTCGGTTCCCAAATTTGCAGCAAAGAAAAGTGCGCTGTTTGGTCGAATGGCATTTAGCTGTGCAACGGTGGCTTCAAGAGGCGCGGCATCGCGGTCGGCCAGCATCACGCTGGCTCCCTCGGCATGAAAACGTTCGGCCAATGCCTTGCCAATTCCGCCGGCTGCGCCTGTGACTACCGTTACTTTTCCCCGTAATTCCATGCTGTGATGTTATGCACAGAGTCATGTCTTCGTAGCACCGGTCGGGTATGGTCAAGGACATGACCGAAGCCCGCGAAGTAGCAGTAATCACCGAAGCACTCACCGTTATCGACGAAGCGCTCGCCAAAATGCTCAACCGTGAATTGGTATCAACCGAAGAAGTAGCAGACTTGCTGCTCGACGTTCGCGTGTTGCTTACTGCGAACGCTTCTTCCACCACGCAAGCCTGAAGCGTCGTTGCTTCGTAGGCGCATTGTTGCCGCGTGATTGCTCTTTTGATGTAGCCGCACTCTGTGGCGCGTAACTTGCCAGTTGTTGCAATGACTGTTCGATGCATTGTTTCAACAACACGGGGTAGGCAACCGCTTCGCTGTCTACGTTGAGACCCATGTCCAAACTGCCGTTGTAACTGAGCATGGTGAGGTTGAATGCAACACCGCCCAGAGGCCCAAGCGGGTAGTTCTCAAGAATCAGGGCACCACTGATGTACAGCGGAATGCCAGCAGCGCGCACGTTTGATGTGGCGAAGTCGACTGTTTGGCTTTGGGTGCGCGCAATACGCGTAAGCACCGACGTTGGCAACAGGCTGGACGCCGTTGCCAGTGTGTCGAGCTGAGCGTTCTTCGAACCTTCGCGGGCCGAATTGACGAGTTCGTTAATGGCGGCAAAGCGTTCGGTAATGGGCATCTCGCCGGTTGGCACCAACATGCGTACCAACGTGAATGCATTTGCTCCCGAGTCTTCATTTCGCGTGCTAATTGCCATGCTGGTGCGTAGCGATTCAACTGGCGCACCAAGTTTGCGGTGGTAGTTGCCGGCAGCGTCGGCTGCAGCGGTGAGAAACGCGGTGTTTAACTTGCCACCAAGTGCACGCGAGGCGTCCATCATTGAGCGGTAAGGAGCACGAAGCGTTTCTGTTTGCCGTTGCAACGAACGCTGAGTCCAAAGCGGTGAGCGCGCAGGGTCAACGCTGTTCAATTCATTCAATAATCCGCGCACGGTGGCTGCGGCTTGCGTGCCAAGTGCTGGTAACTGCGTTGGGTCTTGCAACAAGTCGCGAACTTGGCGCAATGCACCAAGTGGTGCACGCATCACGTCTTGAAACGATGAGTTCAATAAGTCGGAAGCAGATGTGGTGCTTGGTTCTGGCTCGCTAAACAGTGACGGGTCAAGCGGTGGCGGTGGATTTGCATCGCGTTCAAGGTCTAGAAATTGCATCGACAGCGCAACGCCACCTTGACCATCGGTAATGGTGTGATGCAACTTTTGAATAATGGCCGACTTGCCGCCTTCCAGTCCATCGATCACCGTGAATTGCCACAACGGGCGAGTGCGGTCGAATGCGTCAGCAACCAACAACGTTGCAAGATCGAGCAACTGCCGCATGGTTCCCGGTGCAGGCAATGCCATGCGTCGAACGTGGTGTGCAATGTTGAACTCGGTATCGGTTACCCAACGTGGTGGACCAAGTGAAGCAGGTGCTGGTTGCACGCGTTGTCGAAGTCGCGGGATGATTCGCGAGGCACGATCCATTCGCGCAACAAGTGCATCAAAGTTTGGCGCGCGATCAAGAATGGTGATGTTGGCAAACGTAGAAGTGAGGAATGGATCTTTTTCTGCTCTCCACATCAATGCCTCGGCATCGCTCATGCGATCTTCAAAGCGAGGCATGTCGTGGTTCATCGAGGTACCGACGTGTGCTTGAACTCGTTCAATGCATCCCAGGCGATGTTTTCAAGAATGCGATCAACAGTTGTCGTTGCTAATTTCGCGTCTCCCATTGGGCGATCAAGCAATCGAACAAACACTGCCTTGCTGCCAACGATGAAAGTAGGCACTCCCCACACCGAATGCGTGCGGCCGTATGCGGTGTGCTCGTCTTTAATGGTGGCAAGTGGGCGACCGCTGTCTACTTCGGACCACATGGCATCAACATCTACGCCATGCTCGCCAATTACATCACTCAATGGTGCGCGCTCACGCAAGTTTCCGTTTTGCGTGTGGCGGTATTCGTACAGCGCATGATGCATGTTCAAAAACTTGTCAGGCTGTGTGTCGCGCACTGCGATTGACGCTTGCAGCGCAAGAATTCCGGTGTCGTCTTGCGGGCGATCCCAAATGTCGGTTTGCCCTTCTTCAACGTGAGCTTGTCCTAAGCAAAATGGAGTGAACTTCACGTCCCACGTCGCTCCTGCTTTCAATGCAGTGGCTACATGGTCGTGCACGATGCGGCCGTATGGGCAGCGGTAGTCGTAGGTCAAGGCAAACGTGGGAGTTGAGGTCATATCAGATGTATAGCGTTTAAAAACACCAAGCCCACAACGCCCATCAGGCTTCCCACAATGGCGCCACCAACAACATCGCTGGCATGGTGAATGCGCACGCCAACACGACTGATGGCAATGATGAGGGCAAACACGTAAAACAGCACTACCCACGGCCAAGTGAAGAAATAGGTGAGCACGAGGGCCGAGAAAAACGCAGACGAAGAGTGACCGCTTGGAAAGCTTGACGTTCGCGGCGTGCGCAAGGCAAACCGATCGTCGCCGCTAGTGGTTGGGCGACTGCGCCGAAACAGGCGCTTAATGCCTTGGTTCAACAACAAGCTTTCAATGCCGATCATGGCGGAAAACACCAATGCTTGTTGAAAGCGATCAACGCTGCCAATGGCTCGCAACAATCCAATGATGTGCCACAAAATTCCGAAGTCACCAACTGCACTGGCAATGCTGAAAATGATTTTGACAAATTTGTAGTCGCGAATGTGTTCGAGCGCGCGGTCTACCTTGTTGTCGAATTTTTCAAATCGGGCGGTTGGGTCAAACGTCATGCGGCAGGACGAGGATATTTCACTGCAGCGCCAACTTCGGCATCCGCTGGGTTCCCGCCAAACTCTGGGCACCAATCCTGAAACGAGCAGTAGTTGCAGAGAGCACTTTTCTTGGTGGGGAAGTTGCCCGTTGTGCAGGCATTGGAAATGGCTTTAAACAGCGCCGATGTTTTGGTGACAACGAACTTCATGGTTTGTTCGGTCACTGCACGCGTATGACGAATACCGTCTTTCACAAACATGAGGCTTACTTTTGCCGGTGCTTCGCCGCGCATTTCGCGCAACATGTAGGCATACATGTGCAACTGCTGCATCTTGGCGTCTACGTCTTGTTCGCGTGGTGCTTTGCCAGTTTTGTAGTCGCTAATGATCAGGTTTCCTTCGGCGTCACGCTCAATACGGTCCACAAACCCACGCAATCCAAAATCATTAACTGGTGCCTGCACCCACAGTTCCAGGTCAACCACATTCACGCTCTTTGGGTCTTCCATGCGCAGGTAGCTCTTCACTAACGAGTCGCAGTCTTTCCAAAAGTCGTCAAGTTGTTTTTCACTCAGGTTCAGCCCGGTGATGTCGTACGTTGGTTCAAACTCGGTTCGCGCAGTTTGTGCAAACGCAAGTGCTGCTTCCTCGGTGCGTTGCGCGGGTTCTAGACCAAACAGCAACTCCAGTGCGCGGTGCACCACGTTGCCTTTTACTGCAGCAACGCTTGGTGGCTGTGGAAGTTTCTGAATGTTTTGAAAACGAAACTTCAGTGGGCAGTCTTGAAACGTGCTGGTGCTCGATGGTGAAAGCGCTTCTGGAATGGGCCATGCGGTCATGAAAGTGTCGTTTCTATTGAAGTAATGAGTTGAGCGATGCGTTGAGGGTCTTGCATTGGTCCGAAGTGTCCAAGGTCTTCCCATTGCACGAATGTGCTGCCCGGAATTGCATCAGCAAGTGGTTTGGCAAACTCGGCAGGAGACATTGGAATCGTTGCGCCTGAAACTATCCATACGGGCATGCGCAGTTTCGCTAAGTCGTTCCATGTCTCATGTAACGCACCCGACTCGTATGTTCGTGCTTCGTGTTCTGGCTGGCATTTCAGCGAAACCGTGTTGTCTGGATTGCTGTTGAATCCAAAGCGCACGTAGTCGTCTAATACCTCAGGCGTGAATACATTCAGTGGCGGTTTGGCTGAGTAATTTGCAATCGCTTCCTCAAAGGAGGCAAATGTTGCTCGTCGCCTGCGAGCACCTTGCGACAGGGGGCTTGGTTCGCCGGCTTTACCCGATTCGCGAATCATTGGTGGGAAAATGATGGGCTCAAACAACACCAACGCGCGAAACAATTCAGGTTCGCGTAATGCGGCCATAACGAGCGCTGCACCACCCATGCTGTGGCCAAACGCAATTGAAGGTCCGCTCCCGCGCGCAACGTGTTGAGCAACAACGTGAGCATCATCGCCGTAACCACCCCACGTCACTTTCCAATCGTGGGGAAGTGTTGCGTCTCCGTAACCGCGATAGTCAAATGAATAACAGTGCGCGCTGTCTGCAAGTAATGCTGCAGTGCTGTTGAAGCAACGACCGTGAAACCCGGTTGCATGCGAAAACAGCACGCTGCCGTGCGTTGAACCTGGCGCATAGTCGTACACGGGAACATCCACGCCATCGCTAGATGCAACGTGGACGGTGTTCACAACGTTGGTTTCGAATTACTTCAAATAAGGAAGGAACATCGACGTTTCTTCGCCGATGTTGGCAGGAACTTTGTATCCCTCTTCACTGCGAATTTTCGTGAAGTTGTCGCGCACATCTTCCATAGTGAGGTTTGGGTTGTGGTAGCCCTCGGTTTCGGCAATGAACACGCGTGCAACACGGCCGCCACCAACGCTGTATACCTCGCCGCTTACTGGGCAATCTTCGTGCGCAAGGTACGCCACGATTGGCGAAATCTTTTCTGGCAGCAATTTCTCGGCCATTGCGCCACTGAACAACGCTTCGGTCATACGAGTAAGTGCAAGTGGGGCAATGGCGTTTGCCTTGATGTTGTACTTCGCGCCTTCAACGGCAAGCACACGAGTGAAACCAACGAGTCCCATCTTTGCTGCGCCGTAGTTGGCTTGGCCGAAGTTGCCGAAAATTCCTGCAGCAGATGAGGTGGAAACAATGCGTCCGTAGCCCTGTTCGCGCATCAACACGAATGCTGGCTGAGTTACGTGGAATGCACCTTTCAAGTGCACATCGAACACAGGGTTCATCAGCGATGGGTCCATGTTGTGGAAGCTCTTGTCGCGCAAAATTCCGGCGTTGTTAATCACAATGTCTACGCGTCCAAACGCTTTCACGGCTCCAGCAACAATCGCAGCGCCGCCTTCTGGGGTCGACACGCTGTTGGTGTCGGCAACGGCTTCGCCGCCCAGGGCCACAATTTCGTCCACCACTTTTTGCGCAGCACCTTTGTCGCTACCGCTTCCGTCAACCGCGCCGCCTAGGTCGTTTACGACCACAAGTGCCCCGCGCGAAGCCATGAGAAGGGCATGTTGGCGTCCAAGGCCACCACCCGCTCCCGTAATGATGGCTACTTTTCCGTCGTATCCAAGTTCTGCCGTGCTCATATATCTGCGACCCCGCTCTTGTATTGGTTTCAAGCCAAGACTAGTTTCTGCGCCATGGGGAACAACATTTCAAACATCGCAGGAATCGTGCGTACGCACGCAGCAAACCAACCAAACAACATTGCGCTCATTCAAGGTGATCGCACACAAACGTGGGGCCAGTTGTATGAGCGCTCATGCATGGTTGCGAATGCACTCAAAGCTGCCGGAGTTGGTCCACAAGATCGTGTGGCGTTTCTCGATAAGAACGGCATTGACCACTTCGAAGTGTTTTATGCATGTGGTTTGTTGAATGCAGTCAGTGTTGATATCAACTGGCGACTTGCTGCGCCGGAAGTTGCGTATATCGTCAACGACTCACAGGCCAAGGTGCTTATTGTTGGACCAGATTTTGTGCCAGTGTTGGACGCAATTGCCGGCGACATTCCAAATGCCAAGACCATTGTGGTTATTGGCGGGCACAGCAAATTCCCTTCATACGACGAGTTCTCGAACAGCGGTGCAAAGACCGATCCGGGTACCGAATCGGCTCCAGAAGATGTGGCGTTTCAGTTGTACTCAAGTGGAACGACGGGTCGTCCTAAGGGCGTCATGCTTACGAACAACAACTTCTTTGCGCTCATTCCGTTCGCTGCAGAAATTTGGAAGTTCACCGATCGCACCGTGAACTTGGTGGCTATGCCGCTCTTCCACATTGGTGGTGGCGGTTGGGCTACTGCTGGTATGGCGCTTGGCGCAAAGTCAGTCATTATTCGCGACGTGAACCCAGCCGAAATCGTCACGCTCATTGGCAAGCATCGCATTACGCACGGCTTCTTGGTGCCGGTGTTGTTGCAATTCATGCTTATGGTTCCAGACGTCGATAAAGCCGACTACTCCAGCCTCGAACTCATTGCGTATGGTGCATCACCAATTTCAGAAGAAGTGCTCTCTGCATCAATCAATACGTTCAAGACCAACTTCATGCAGGTGTACGGACTTACCGAAACTACTGGTGCAACCACCATCCTCATGCCAGAAGATCACGACCTCACCGGACCAAAGCGCAAGTTGCTGCGTTCGTGCGGAAAGATCGTTCCTGGAATGCAACTGCGAGTTGTTGATGCTGATACAGGCAACGACGTTCCCGTTGGTGACGTTGGCGAAATTTGGGTAAAGGGCGGCCAAATCATGAAGGGCTACTGGAATATGCCGGAAGAAACGGCAAAGTCCATTACCACAGATGGTTGGTTTAAAACTGGTGACGCTGCGTACTTAGATGCAGAAGGATATGTCTACATTTTCGACCGCGTAAAAGACATGGTGGTCTCGGGCGGCGAAAACGTGTACCCAGCCGAAGTAGAAAACGCGCTTATGGGTCATCCGGCAATTGCCGACGTGGCTGTTATTGGTGTGCCCGACGAAAAGTGGGGCGAAGTGCCAATGGCCATCGTGGTTCGCAAGCCAGACGTGGCGGTTACCGAAGACGACATCATCTCCTTTGCCAAGGAACGCCTTGCAGGGTTCAAGTGTCCAAAGTCGGTCACCTGGGTAGATGCCTTGCCGCGTAACCCAAGCGGAAAGATCCTGAAGAAAGACTTGCGTGCTCCGTACTGGGAAGGTCGAACTCGCAAAGTTAACTAAGCCCCCTCTAGTCTCGTCATCATGAAACTTTCCATGATGATCAACTACATCTCCGACTTTCAGTCCTCGGCAAAGCAAGTTGTCGAGCTTGAAAAAGTTGGTCTCGACATGGTGTGGGTAGCAGAGGCGTATTCGTACGACTCCATTTCACAAATTGGTTACCTTGCCGCGGTCACCAACAGGTTGGAAATTGGTACTGGCATTATCAACGTGTATTCACGTACGCCAGCACTTGTTGCCATGACCGCAGCGGGTTGCGACTACGTGAGCAACGGCCGGTTCGTGCTTGGTCTTGGTGCATCGGGTGCGCAAGTGATCGAAGGTTTCCACGGCATGCCGTACGACAAGCCATTGCAGCGCACCAAGGAATACATCGACATTTGTCGCGAAGTATGGAAGCGCGAAAAGCCATTGTCGTATCAGGGCAAAACCGTTGAAGCGCCGTTGCCAGCAGGGCAGGGAACAGGTCTTGGCAAGGCATTGAAACTCATTAATCATCCAGTGCGCAATGAAATCCCAATTTGGTGGGCAAGCCTCATGGGCAAGAGCGTTGAAGCCACTGCAGAAATTGCAGATGGTTGGATGCCAATTTTCTTCTACCCAGAAAAATTTAAGAACGTGTGGGGCGACGCGCTGAAGGCTGGAACCGCCAAGCGCGATGCATCGCGACCAAAGATGGACATTCAAGCGGGTGGAATGCTCGCAATTGACGAATCGCTCACGGGTGAAGATCAGCAAAAAGTGTTGGACTTCGCACGACCAAGTACCGCGTTATACGTAGGTGGCATGGGTGCTCGTGGAAAGAACTTCTATAACGACATCTGCAAGGCGTATGGCTACGAGCAAGAAGCCGTTGAAATTCAGGACCTGTACCTCGATGGCAAGAAGCAAGAAGCTGCAGCAAAAATTCCTGCAGAGTGGTTGCTCAACTCGCATTTGGTTGGCCCAAAGAGTTTCATTAAAGAGCGCTTACATGCATTCAAAGAGGCCGGCGTCACCGTGTTG
>JBEAOI010000196.1:0-8111 GCA_041165005.1 Actinomycetota bacterium | reverse complement strand
GGAACAGCCCGAGCAATCGCAGCAACGCTGGCTATGTCTCCAGAAGCTGAACTTGCTCTTGCAGAAAGGTTGCAAAACAAGACGGCAAGCTTCACTTACGTTGCACGTCAGGTTTCACAAGAAGTAGCTGACTCACTTATTGCGTTGCAACTTCCTGGTGTGTCGTCGTATAGGGAATCTGGTCGCGAACTAACAAGCGACGGATTGCGTGCTTTGGTTGGACGCACAGATCCTGATGGACTTGGTACCTCCGGACTTGAAATGCAATTCGACATGTTGCTCGCAGGTGTCAATGGCCGACAGGTTCGCGAAGTAAGCGCGAAAGGTCAATCAATCCCGGCAACTCAGGATGAAAGCGTTGCGGCAATTCCTGGCAAGACTTTGGTGACCACTATTGATCGCAACATTCAGTTCCAAGTTGATGGCATTTTGACTCAGCAGATTGCGCGCCTTCAAGCACGAAGTGGTACCGCAATCGTGATGGATTCTGCCACTGGCGAGATTTATGCGATGTCAACGTTGCGTTTGAATGAAGACGGTACATATTCGGCCGACTCGGGAAACATTGCAGCGGTTGAAGCTAATGAGCCTGGCTCGGTTGCAAAGGTATTCAGCATTGCGGCTGCAATCAACGAAGGCAAAGTTGACGCAACGACCATGTTCAGCGTTCCTCCGACATTTATTGCAAACAAAGGCACGAAGTGGGAGCAGCCAATTAACGATGCCTATCCGCACGGGCTCGAAGATATGTCTGTTAGAAAAATCATTGTTGATTCATCAAACGTTGGAACATTGATGATCGGGCAAACTATTGGACCGGACAAGCTCTATGACTACTTGAAGTCCTTCGGTTTTGGTGCGAAGACCGAAGTTGCCTTTCCAGGAGAAACTAAAGGAATCCTCCAGTCAGCCAATAAGTGGCAGGGTGCAAAGAAATTCACCACCTCGTATGGCTATGGATATTCAACAACGGCCTTGCAGCTGATTGCTGGTGTAAACGTGGTAGCAAACAATGGAAATTATGTTGCACCTCGATTGGTGACGGCAACGGTCACGAAGGACGGTGTAAATGAATCGATTCCAGCAAAAGAACAGCACGCTGTAATCACGCCAGAGACTGCTGCTGTAATGCGATCATTGATGTCAGACGTCGTCTGTTTCGGAACGGCAACTCTTGGAAAAGTGCCAGGAATTACGGTTGCTGGAAAAACGGGAACTGCATACAAGCGTCAAGAGAACGGAACGTACGCCGCTGACGACGGTTCACGTTCATACTTTGCGAGTTTTGTAGGGTTCATTCCTGCGCAGCAGCCACGTTTCACGGTGTTGGTCTCGATTGATGAACCGAATGCAGCCTCGTTGGACCGCTTTGGTGGAACTGCAGCAGCGCCAGTGTTTGCCAACATTGCGCAGGTGTTGATCAGCGAACTTGATATTCGTCCAGATGCAGCCGATCTTGGCTGTCCAAAAGAGCGTCCAGCAGAGCTCGGACCAAAGCACTAATTATGAGTGCGTCGCCGGCACCGACCGGCCAGATGGCTTTGCGTCATCTGGTGGACACAGCGCAACTTGGCACGCACGGTTTGCTTGTTGAAATCATTGGCAAGGACTCCGAAATCACAAATGTCTCGCATGACTCACGTCGGGTGAGTGCTGGCACCTTGTTCTGCTGTGTCGATGGAACGCAAGCAGACGGTCATGATTTTGCGCAATTGGCGGTTGACGCTGGGGCGTCAGCTTTGCTAGTGGGACGCGTAATGGAAATCGATGCGCCTCAAGTAGTGGTTCGTGATGTTCGTAAGTCAATGGGTTTGCTGGCTGCCGCTCTGCGCGAATTCCCGAGTACACGGATGCACGTTGTTGGTGTAACCGGCACAAACGGAAAAACTACGACGGCGCATCTGCTCGCAGAGATCTTGCGGACACATGGTTGGAAAACTGAAGTCATCGGAACATTGACTGGCACACGAACGACACCAGAATCAACAGATTTGCAACGCATGTTGAGTGCTTGGGAACGCGACGGTGTGGAAGCGGTAGTGATGGAAGTGACCTCGCATGCGTTGGAACTTCATCGCGTAACGGGCACGACGTTTGAAGCTGCGGTGTTTACGAATTTGTCGCAGGATCACTTGGACTTCCACCTCACCATGGAGAGGTACTTTGCCGCTAAAGCAAAACTCTTCACAAAAGAGTATTCGGCATGCGGCATTATCAACCGCGATGATGTGTACGGCCAACTTCTGCTCGACACTATGACTATTGAGGCGAAGTCGTTTGGATTGAACGACATTACTCAGGTTCGTATGGATGCACGACACATTGAATACGAGATCGAAGGCGTGCAGATGCGTGCACATTTGGGTGGTCAGTTCAACGTGATGAACTCGCTTGCTGCAGTATCTGCAGCACGAGCCCTTGATGTCCCACTCGCAAAGATTGCAGAGGGTTTGAGTCGTGCCGCTGCTGTGCCGGGTCGATTTGAGTCCATCGATGCAGGGCAGGACTTCGATGTAATTGTCGATTACGCACACACGCCAGATGCTCTTGAACGTGTTCTTGACACAGCGCGATCGCTGATGAGTGAATCCGGAAAGTTAGTAGTGGTTTTTGGCTGCGGTGGAGATCGCGATGCTGAAAAGCGTGCGCCAATGGGGGAAATCGCTGCTGCTAAGTCAGATGTGGTGATTATTACTTCAGATAATCCTCGCTCTGAATCAGGTGCTGATATTGCAGCGCAAATCAATGCTGGAGTTGCGGCATCTGATTCGCATAAAGTGCTGTGCACTGAATTAGATCGTCGTGCCGCAATTGGTAGGGCGTTTTCCATTGCTCATCATGGAGATGTTGTTGTGATTGCGGGAAAGGGTCACGAAAACACTCAAACCATTGGAACTGAAACTTTTCCGTTTAACGATGCGCAAGTCGCTCGTGAACTTCTAGGAGCTCAATCATGATTGCCGTTTTAATTGCTGGTGCGGTTGGAATGTTGGTTTCGCTTGCCGGCACTCGAGCGCTCATTTCTTTTTTTCAACGACTCGGAAAGGGTCAGCCAATTCTCGGTGCAGAAGACCATGGTCCAGCGCATCAGATGGCAAAACAGGGAACGCCAACAATGGGTGGCATCGCTATTTTGATTGCGGGATTCATCGGCTGGCTTGTCGCTCACTTGCGCGATGGACTTCCATTCTCTGACCAAGCAGCAATCATTTGGCTCACGGTATTTGTGCTGGCCGCGATTGGATTTCTCGATGACTACCTCAAGGTGAAGCGCCAGCACAATCGCGGAATTTTCTGGAAGAAAAAAGGTTGGATCACCTTCGGCATCACAGCGGTGTTGATGTTCATTTTGGCTTCCACTACCGGCGTTGCTCAAACCATTTCATTTACTCGTGCTCTCAGCCCAGGCTGGGAATTATCTGGACCGCTGTTCATTGTGTGGACAGCAGTGATGGTTTGGAGCACGACCAATGCAGTAAACGTGACAGACGGTTTAGACGGTCTTGCTGCAGGTTCAGCATTATTCGGTTTCTTGGCGTTCACCATCATCGCGTACTGGGCATTTCGCAATCCGCGCATTTACGACATGGTCAACCCTCTCGACCTTGCGGTGCTTTCTGCGGCACTTGCTGGCGCATGTGGTGGCTTTCTCTGGTGGAATGCGGCACCGGCACAAATTTTCATGGGTGATGTTGGTGCACTTGGTTTAGGAGCAGCTCTTGGAACACTTGCTGTCACAACGAATACTCATTTGATGTTGCCAATCATTTGTGGCATCAACGTGATTGAGGCCGGTTCGGTTGCAGTACAAATGGGCGTGTTCAAGGCTTCCGGTCGAAAGAAGCGTCTGTTTAAGATGTCGCCAATCCATCACCACTTTGAACTCAGTGGTTGGCCAGAAACAACGGTCATCATTCGGTTCTGGATCATCTCTGGAATTTGTGTTGCAACCGCAGTCGCAATCTTCATTGCAGACTTCACCAATCAAGTGTCCCGATGACCCAGGGCCGCGACGCAACCTTTGTTTTTGGGTTGGCGGTAGCGGGGCGCGCGGTTGCTTCTTCGTTGCGAAAGCGCGGCATAGATGTCGTGCTTGGTGATGACAATTTGACGGATGAGCATCGTTTGTTTGCTCAGTCCATTGGTGCCCAGATTGTGAACATCTCCCAAGATGGGGAATTGCAGCGAGCGATGCGTGCGGTGAATGTGCTTTCTCCTGCACCAGGAGTTCCTGTACACCACGCGGTTATTCGAAGTGCTCGTGAAAAAGGAGTTTCTATTCAGACGGAAATCGAAATTGCTTATCGTATGGAACAACTTCGTAGCGGTGGACCGCGCCCATTGGTTGCAGTCACGGGAACCGATGGCAAGACGACAACTACATTTTTAGTCACTGCGATTCTTCGTGCGGCAGGGCTACGCACCGAAGCAGTCGGCAACACCGAAGTGCCGCTCATTGAATCACTTGATACCGATGCGCAGGCTTTTGCAGTCGAGTGTTCAAGTTTTCGTTTGGAACACACCGAGCAATTTCGGGCTCAAGCTTCGGCTTGGTTGAACATTGCGCCGGACCATCTGGATTGGCACGGCACGTATCAACAGTATTTTGATGCGAAAGCAAAGATGTGGGCTAACTGCCTGCCGACTGATGTGGCGGTTGCGCCCGTTGATGATGTGAACATTTTGGCTGTTGCGCGCGCGAGTGCTGCTCGCACGGTTACTTTTGGAGCAACCGAGGGTGACTATCGCGTTGTTGGTAGTGAATTGTGTGGACCGTTTGGCCCGATCACCAGTGTTTCACGAATGAAGCGCTCATTGCCTCATGACATCACCAATGCACTTGCTGCAGCCGCAGTGTGCATCGAGAGTGGTCTTGCGAGTGCAGAACATGTGGCGCAGGCCTTGGAGCATTTTGAAAATGCTCCTCACCGAATTCAGTTTGTTTCGGAAATAGATGGAGTGCGTTGGTATAACGACTCAAAGGCAACAAGTCCGCATGCTGCAAGCGTGGCTTTGCGCGCATTCGACAGCATTGTGTTGATTGCCGGGGGTAAGAACAAAAATCTTGACCTTTCGCAAATGGCCTGCGAACCACAGCGCATGAGAGCAGTTGTTGCCATCGGCGCCTCGGCGGACGATATTGCGCGCGCTTTCAGTGGTGTGTGCACTGTTGTTAAGGCAGACAGCATGAGTGGTGCAGTTGCTCAGGCACGAGAACTTGCACGAACTGGAGATGTTGTGGTTCTGTCGCCGGGATGCACCAGTTACGACTGGTACTCAAACTACGGTGAACGGGGCGACGATTTCATGAAATGCGTTCGAGAACTATCAGGAAACCATCGCTAGGAGGACACCGTGGCAACAAACGTTTCGACTTCGCTTACACCGGCTCAGCGTCGCCGTGCAGTTCTCGACAAAAAGGGTGTCGGAACTTCACGTCGACTAACGACCGCTGCGCCAAACAAGGTTTTTTGGGGAATTCTTGCGGTCACATCATTGCTCACGGTGTTTGGTTTGATGATGGTGTTGTCGGCAACGTCCATTGAAGCCGTAAACCGTGGCGGCTCGCCGTGGGCGATGTTTCAGAAGCAATTCATGTGGTCAATCTTTGGTTTGTTCGCGGGAATCACTACCTACCGCATGCCGTATCACCAGTGGCATGGCATTGCGAAGTATGCGCTCTGGGCATCGTATGGACTCATGGTTCTTCCGTTGGTTCCAGGTATTGGATTGGAAATCAACGGCGCACGTGCATGGGTGGCGTTAGGCCCGATCCGGTTTCAGCCCTCCGAGGTTTTGAAGGTCACCATGTTGTTGTATTGCGCCAGTGTGTTGTCGCGTAGGCGGGCAGATATCGCGATAGTGGAGCGAACGCTGAAGCCCGTCATGACTGCATGGGCGATCACGGTGTCGATGTGCATTATCTTCCAAAAAGATCTTGGTGCAGCGATTGTGTTTACGTGCATTGTTATGGCAACACTGTTTATTGCAGGTGCGCCAATTCGATGGATGGCAACGATGACTGGTGCGTTCACTTTGGTGTCGATTGGTTTGATTGCCACAAGCTCGCGACTGCAAAATCGATTCTTCGCATTTGCCGATCTTGAAGGAAACAAAGGTCACTGGGCATATCAAGTGTGGCAATCCGTGTTGAGTATTGCCAATGGTGGAATCACTGGTGTTGGAGTAGGCCAGGGAACAGGAAAGTGGGGCTACGTTCCACTTGCGCACAGCGACTTCATTTTTGCGATCATTGCTGAAGAGTTCGGACTCATCGGAACCGTTGGTGTCATTGGTGGATTCATGGTGTTGCTTTCACTTGGTATGCAGGCAGCACGAGGAGCACGCGATCACTATGGCGCACTTCTCGCTGGTGGAATCACAACATGGTTATGCGTTCAAGCACTCATCAATATTGGAGGCGTTATCGGCGCGATGCCAGTAACAGGGCTCACTTTGCCACTCTTGTCATACGGTGGATCATCACTGTTTATGACAATGGCGGCTGTTGGTCTGTTGCTGAACGTTGCACGTAATATGAAGTAGGTCATGGTCGTACCCGCTTCAACCACGTTTGCCGTAATTACTGGGGGCGGAACTAGCGGGCACGTTGTTCCTGCAATCGCGATTGCAGAACTTCTCGTAGATGCTGGCCATAGTTTGTCTTCGATGCACTATGTGGGTTCAACTCGTGGGGCAGAAGTGAGCATGATTCCTCCGCTTGGATTGGCTCATACTTTTCTTACTGTTGATGGTTTGCAGCGCGGATTTTCGTTGTCCAAACTCAAGCGCAATGTGCTGATGGTGCCCACAATGATGCGTGCTCTCGCTAGCGCAAAAAGTTTGCTCAAGCAGTTGAAGCCACAGGTAGTCATCTCTGTTGGGGGCTATGCGAGTATTCCCATGTGTCGAGCCGCTCGAAGTTTGGGCGTTCCTGTCGTTACGTGTTCGTATGATCGTCGGCCAGGTTTGGCTACCAAACTGCAGTCGCGATACGCAGCGGTTACTGCTGTGGCTTATGTGCCAAGCAAACTGCGAAATGCAGTTGAGACCGGAGCTCCCGTGCGGCGCAACTTGCGTACGGCCGATGTGCAGACATTGCGAAATGGTGCACGCGAGACGTTGGGAATTTCCGCTAACGCTCGAGTGGTGGTGGTAATGGGCGGATCACTTGGATCGGCGGTGTTGAATTCTGCAACAGAGCATTTGGTGCAAAGTCTGCGTAGCACCGAACACACCTGCGTCATCCACATTGCAGGTGAACGTTTCATGGACGCGGTGAAACTTCCAGTCACGATGCACCACAACAACGGAACGTTGGCGTATTCGCGCATTGCATATTCGCACGACATGGTCACCTTGTATTCAGCCGCTGATGTTGTGGTGTGTAGGGCGGGGGCGAGCACCATTGCTGAAGTGTCGACGGTAGGCGTCTGCGCTGTCGTTGTTCCGTGGAAAGATGCGGCCGAGAACCACCAACTGGTAAATGCGCAGTGGTTAACTGATCGTGGAGGAGCAGTGCTCCTTGAAGAGGGCAACCTGACCGATCACGAGTTTTCATTTTTGATTACTGAACTGCTTCGGGATGATGACCGCAGGGCAACAATCGCAAGTCGTGCGCGAGAGTTAGGCGCTGTGCATCGCCAGAGTTCGATTGCAAGCGTTATTGAAGGCGTAGCAAAGGCGCAATTGTGAAATCGGCAAACGTGTTACTTGACCTATCAACGAAAAAACGGATTCACGTTGTTGGTGTGGGTGGGCCCGGAATGAGCGCTATTGCGCAGGTATTAATTGAGATGGGCCATGCGGTTTCGGGTAGCGACATTAAAGAATCTGAGACGGTGCAAAGACTGCGTGAAATTGGTGTGACCATCAATATTGGTCATGAAGTCGCCGCCGTTCATCATTGCGATGCAGTAACAGCGTCATCGGCAATTCCGAAGCAAAACATTGAGTTAGTAGAGGCACTTGAAGCCGGAATTGCGGTACTGAGTAGGGCGCAGATGTTGGCTTTGATTTGTGGACAAAAACGTTCAATAGGTGTTGCTGGCACGCATGGCAAGACCACCACATCTTCAATGCTGATGACGGTTCTTCGAGCAGCCCAGTTG
>JBEAOI010000195.1:0-9874 GCA_041165005.1 Actinomycetota bacterium | reverse complement strand
GTTTAACGATGGGCTGAACGAGCGCCCTTCGGAATAACTAACGAAAGTTACGTGCCGCTACTTTCGCCGCAACATGCAGCGGTGCAATATGTTCGGCAACAACGTTGATCACACCGCCATCGCCAACTTCTAATCTGCCTCGAACAAGTAACGCACCCGCACCTCGCGCAACTTTGCGATAGCGAGCCCAACACCCAACCGAGCACACCACGTTGATATGTCCTGTTTCGTCTTCCAAGTTGATAAATGTGATGCCCTGCGCGGTCATTGGTCGCTGACGATGCGTCACCGTTCCGGCAACCAACACTTTTTCATCACCTCGCGCACCACGTTGTGGAAGTTGCACTGCAGTAGCAACACCCATGCGCTCAAGTTCAATGCGTAAGAACTCGGTGGGATGACCACTCGTTGAAACGCCGGTAGCCCACAGATCGGCAATGGCCTCTTCCATTGGTTGCATGCCAGGCAAATATGGCGCCTCGACACCGGTAGTGACTCCATCGAGCGTTCCTGGACGCGACTGGATAACTGCACCGGCGCTCCACAGCGCATCGCGGCGCTGTTGACCAAAACTTTCATTGAACACACCAGCAGTAGCAAGTGCTTCAAGTTGCGCAACGTGCAACTGAGGAACCTTGCGCACAACATCTTCCATACTGGTGTACGGCCTGTTATCTGCAATGGCTTGCGCAACAACATCACTCATGCCGCGCACAGAATTGATTCCCATTCGCAAGGCCAAGCCACCTGTCGACTTCGCATCGTGTTCAAGCGTTGCACCCGCCCACGATGCATTGATGTCGGGAGAGTTCACCACCACCCCATGCCGTTTTGCATCCTGCACTAATGAATGAGGCGACCAAAACCCCATTGGCTGCGCATTCAGTAGTGACGCATAAAACGCTGCTGGTTCATGCAGTTTGATCCATGCCGACGAATACACCAAGTACGCAAAACTCACCGAGTGACTTTCGGGAAATCCATAGCTGGCAAATGCCGCCATCTTGGTGAATATTTGGTCAGCAACATCACCACGAATTCCGCGCTCTGCCATTCCGGCATAAAAGCGATCACTGAGTTGTTGCATTCGTAATTGTGACCGCTTTGAACCCATTGCCTGGCGCAACTGATCTGCTTCACCAGGACTGAAACCCGCGATATCAATTGCCATTTGCATGAGTTGTTCTTGAAACAACGGCACACCAAGTGTTTTTCCCAAACTGTTTTCAAGCAACGGATGCAAGTACGTAATGGGTTCCTGCCCGTTGCGACGACGAATATAGGGATGCACCGAGCCACCCTGAATAGGACCCGGACGAATGAGTGCGACCTCGACTACAAGGTCGTAGAACCTGCGTGGCTTCAAGCGTGGAAGCGTGGCCATTTGTGCGCGCGATTCAATTTGAAACACACCCACCGTGTCTGCGCGACACAACATGGCGTACACCTCGTCTTCTTGCGGAATGGTTGCTAGGTCTATATGCACGCCGCGGAACTGCGCAATGAAGTCGACTGCGTTATGCAGTGCAGACAACATGCCAAGACCCAATAGGTCAAACTTCACCAAGCCAGCAGCAGCGCAATCGTCCTTGTCCCACTGCAACACACTGCGGCCTTCCATGCGGCCCCACTCCACTGGGCACACTTCGGTAACTGGGCGATCACACATAACCATTCCGCCCGAATGAATACCCAAGTGTCGGGGTGCATCTTGCACCTGCTCGGCAAGTTGCAACACCTGCGTAGGAATGTTGTGATCACCACCATTCACCGTGACCCCAATTGCACCCCACGCATCTACCTGCTTGCTCCAGGCATCTTGCTGACCCGGTGCAAAGCCAAGAGCACGCGCCATATCGCGCACCGCGGACTTGGCCCGATACGTAATGACGTTGGCAACTTGTGCAGCATGATGACGACCGTGTCGTTGATACACGTACTGAATAACTTCCTCGCGTCGACCACTTTCAATATCAATGTCGATATCGGGTGGGCCGTCGCGCTCTGGCGACAGAAACCTTTCGAACAGCAGACCAAGCGACACCGCATCGGCTTTCGTGATGTCGAGCGAATAACACACCGCGCTATTTGCAGCGCTGCCACGGCCCTGACAGTAAATGTTGGACCGCGCGCAAAACTGAACAATGTCCCACACCACCAGGAAATACCCAGCGAACCCGAGCGTTTCAATCATCTCTAGTTCGTGATCAATCACTCGCCATGCCCGAGCGCGTAGCGACAAATCCTCGCGCGAATCATGTGGACGAATTCCATATCTGCGAGTAGCTCCGGCTTCTGCAAGCTTGCGCAAATATGAAATTTCATCCAAACCATCAGGACACGGAAACGGCGGTAATTGTGGTGCAACTAACCGCAAGTCGAATGCAGCGCTCGCCCCAAGTTCAGCAGCGTGTTGCACCACCCCCGGATATCGAGCAAAGCGTCGCTCCTGTTCTGCCCCGCTGCGCAAATAGGCAGTAGCTGCAGGTGGCAAGCGTGGATCAATGTCGTCCAAGCTGGATCGCTCACGCACTGCCGCCACCGCGGTTGCTAGTTTGTGTTGAGCCGGCGTTGCATACAACACATCGTTGGTAGCAACGCACCCAATGTTGTTGCGATACGCGATGCGCGCAAACTCATCATTGCGCACAGAGTCGAGTGGGTCGCCGTGGTCCCACATTTCCATTACCACGCTGTCGCGACCAAATACCGAAACCAGTTGTTGCACCCGACGTTCAGCCATTGCAGGACCATGCGAATGCAACGCGCGAGCCGCAACACCACTGCGACCACCGGTAAGCACCCACCAGTCTCCAACCGAGAACTCGGCAAGTTGTTCAATGCCAAATACTGGTTGCTCTTTACTGCCAGCAAGTTGCCCAGCACTAATCGCACTCGACAAATGTGCATACCCTCGCGGGTTGCGCGCAATGACCACGATGTCGCCAACTGCTTCACCAACAGTGCACTGCAACTCTGCGCCGAACACCGTTGGCAAACCGAGCGCACGAGCGGTCTGTGCAAAACGAACAATGCCGTACAACCCATTGCGATCGGTAAGTGCAAGTGAGTGCAACTCAAGTGCAACCGCTTGTTCAACTAATTGCTCTGGATGTGATGCGCCTTGCAAAAACGAAAAGTTCGAACGGCAATGCAACTCCGAATACGAAACCTTCCCCATGCCTTCAGGGTAGCGAACATATGTTCGCTTTTAGACTGCAACTACAGCAGGCGACGAACGGCGCGCAGGCAGCCAGCAAGGCCTGCATCAGACATATCGATTGCTGTGTCCCACTCAAACCAGCGCACATCTTGGCTTTCGTCCGCTCCTGGGGCCGGATCGGCGTCGGGGGCGTACATCAGATAGCGCAGGTCGAGGTGGGTGTGACCGCGAGGGCCAGGGTGCACATCTAGGTGCACCAGCCAGGGGCCGGTTGCGGGGTGTACTACGTCGAGACCGGTTTCTTCCCTCGCTTCGCGGAGCGCGCCTTCTGCTGGTGTTTCGCCAGCATCAATGTGTCCGCCTGGTTGCAACCACATGTTCAGTCGCTTATGTAAGTGCAACACCACTCCGCGTTCACCAACAACAATTCCCGAGCCAGTGATATGTGTTGGATCGGAAAACTCATCGAAGGGCTTCACCAAAGTTGGTGCAATGTCAAGAAACTTTGTTACCGATTCGCGCTCGCGTTCGTCGCATGGAATGGCTGCGCTGAACTGTGCACACAGTTCTTGCACCAGCTGCGCATCGGACTTGGCGTTTGCCTTCACATTCATGACGCAAAAAATCTATCGGCATTGAGTGAAAAATATTCATCCAAAGCGCGCAACCACCCACCATTGCCCGTGTTCCCTTACAACTACAAGGGCTCGCGTAGTTATTGCAGTGTCATTACGACTGACCACAAACTGCATTCTCACCATTCTGCGTTGTCGCGAAGAATCCCACCACCGCTCTTCTACCGGCCATGGGCCAGCCCATGACAACACGTTGTAACGCTGTTGTTGCAACACAACAACAACAGGTTCTGCGCTTAACTCATGTCTTCCACTTACCGTTACATCGTTTCCATCTGCATCACACACCAGTACTAGTAGTGGGTCGTCATACACAACAGATGGCGAAGGAGTTGGCAGCGCACCATTCCACTGAGCCTCTGCTGTTACCTGTGACAACGCGCGACGTTCAACATCGACAACTGCTGCAGACGTGAGTGCAAACACTTCAGCTGGATCACGACCGCCACGCCACTCGGGCACACGAACCGACTCTGCTCCGAGCATGTTGGTGAGGCGCTCTATGGCGCGCGAAGCCCACTCGTCGGCCTGGGTACTGTCGCCCCACAGCCCCAACTGGCGACCCTCTCTAGCCCTTAGCCCTATTGGAGAAAGCCGGAATAGCACCACCCCGCTCGTTACCCCTCGGCCAGCTATCCAGGCCTCCATTTGCCAGCGCATTCGTTCGGCCATGGCAGCCGCAGAAAGGCCTTCAGGTTGGTACCACACACGATCGTTTTGCTCACCATGATCGGTGTGCAACGAAATGTGCAAGCGAACACAACTTGCACCGTGATTACTCAAGTGCAGTACCAACTGATCTGCAACTTCACGTGCAGTAAGCACAACAACATTCACGTCTTCTACTGGCACGTCAAATCGATGCGTGCTTGCACGTTCTGGTGGAGGCGCAACAACAATTGGTGGATGTCTATCAAGGCCTCGCGCAAGTCGTTGCATTTCATTTCCAACAGGGCCAAAACGTCCAACCAAAATCGATGGTTGAATTTCAGCAATATTGCCAAGGTGAGCAAGGCCAAGGCGTTGCAACAACGACACCACGCTGCGATCAATTTCAGCGAAATCTGCAAGCACAGACACTGGAAGCACAGCCAAACATTGCGCGCTTTCATTTGGTGCAACAACACGTGGTGCTCTAACCGATGCAGCACTGCGCGCTGCGATCATTGCAGTCAGCCTGCCATCGGCAATGCCTACGCCAAATGGAATGCGTTGACCTTGCGCCAACTTATGCAACGCAGTTTCAGCAATAACAGTGAGTCGTTGCGCAAGCGCATCGTCGCCACCCACATATCGCGATGGACCACGCGTAGCCAGCACAACAATTCCTGGCATGCTCACTTCAACGAGTGGAACTAGTTCGGCGATGGCATGCACCACGGGCTCAAACATGAGCCGATCACGCTCTGGGTTATGCGCCGCAATATGCATATTCGGGCATGCTGCTTGGGCTTCGCGCTTACGCATGCCCACCTGCACGCCCTGTTCGGCAGCAGCAGCCGTGCGAGCAAGGACCCGTTGTGCATGCAATACCGCCACTGCGTCAAATACCTGACCGCGAGCATGCAAGTCGCACTGCGCGGCAACGGCCTGCCAGTCGGGGCACGCAACAACAGCGACACGTGTTGATTCAGTATTCATTACGAGCGCTAGCCAACAAAATGCAGAGAGTGCTGCCGTGCTTTAGGCACTCGCCTACCGCTAACCGCAACCCGCACATCGCGACCTTGTACATGACCCGCACCACGTTCAATGCCGTGCCACTGTGTTGTTGCAGTATCCATAATGACATCGGGTTGAAATACCGATTGCGCGGCTGACTGCTGCGTTGCACCAATGAGCACCAATGCATTCCGCCGGGCCTGAATACGCGTTTGCACGCGACGCGCGTCAGCGGCAGTAATACCGTGCGGAACTTCGAGCATCAACACATCGAAGCCATCTGCTGCAGCCGCCACAGTGCTAACCCATTCGGTGCGACTACTTGCCGGCTGCACAAACACCACGCGCTGCAAAGCCACACCGTGTTCGCTTGCCGCCTGCACGCCAACGTTGTGTACACCAACAATGCCCAACCACGAACCTGCTTGTGTTGCGCTAGAGACAACGCGCAACGCCATAACTACCGCAGCGTCACCACTACACAACACGGTGCGACCGCGCACCAACCCGCCCTCGGGAAACATGGCGCGCAGTTCTGACGGGACAGGCAATGTGGGCAACGGCTCGAACATGCCCTTACTGTAGCGAACATATGTTCGTAGTTATCCAGCCACAGCAATCCCACAAAACAGCAAGTAATTACGGGCTATTTGCGACGTGCGTGCTGATTCAACGAATCAATCAGCGAAGAAACATTGCCAGCCCAGTGATCGGCTCCCAATACGCGCACATGATCGTCTCCGCGAATGGCCGCACCGCCTACATACACAGGAATGTCTGGGCACGAGCTCTTCAACGCAGCAACTGTTTCTTTCGCAGCAGGTATTGAACCTTCAACTGTTACACCAACGCACACTGCAACCACGTCGTTGCTCTGTTGCACTGCTTGCGCAAAACTTCCCGCAGGCATGTTGCCACCAAGATCGTGTACGTCCCACCCTTGGGTACGCACCAAATCGGCAAGCATGGCTATTGCAAGTGCATGCTCCTCACCCGCTGGAGCACCCATGATGATGGTGCCTTTAGAAACACCTCGACGCGCGAAGCGTGAACCAACTTGCGACATCAAGCGCATTGCAATGTTGCTTGCGCGATGCTCCACAAAAATTTCAAGTTCGCCTTGTTCCCATCGATAGCCAATAGCAATTAGTGCTGGGCTCAACACATTTAGGTACAAATACTCAAGGTCATGACCAGCGCGCAAAACCGCTTCAAATACTTCAAGCGCACCGCGCTCATCACCTTCAATCAAGCGAGCTTCTAGACGCTCGCCCCACGGCGCCTGCGTGCGCTTGCCCTCTTCAGCAACAGCACCCAAACCTTCACCCTGCTGGAATTTGTCCAAATCGCTCTTGCGCACGCTCCAACTACGTCCTACTTTGCGACCCGGCAGAATGCCTTCGCGTACGTAGCGATACGCCGTCATGTAATGAACATGAAGCGCTTCGGCTACGTCATGCAGCGAAATATCCATATCAGCCATTGTCGTGAATCTTCACACGACATATGCGAGTTTGCGTAACTCAGCCTTGTTTTGCGCGTGCTTTAGCCAGTGCTGCCTGGCTTCGAGCTAAGAGTGCGGCAGGAATTTTGCTGGCGGCCGCACTTGGTGCAGGACTTCCATCAGCCGATGGTGCTGCAGCAGGTGCCTCGCTCTTGGGTGCCTGGGCCATGAGTTCTTCTTCAGATGGCGGCACTTTTCCTGGCGTCCAATATTGGTATAAATCTTCTACAACCTTGATGAGCGAATCACTGCTTGACCCAGGCTTGACGTCAACCGTGATCATGTTGCCGTACACATGAACCGCACTCACAGTGGCGGTCTCAAAAAATCGGTTGGCCAGCACGTCCGATGGCTTACCGGTACGAGATGCAACTGGAGAGGTGTAGCGCTCATGCCCTTGGCCGGTGAGCGAGCGATTGAGCTCAAAGCGAACCCGACCTGGAGTGACTGAAGGCTTTTGTGTAACGGAAACTGGCTGACCCATACCCAAAGACTAGTTGGCTGGCCTTCACCCCAACCGACCCCGCCAACTACCGTTGGGGCTATGACTGAACAGATTTCTGTTGAAGAGTACGCAGCCAAAGCCCGTGTCTTTCTTGATGCCAATGCCGAGAAAAAGGAAGCGCGAAAGAAGTTCGTATGGGGTGAAGGCTCCGACAACGTGTCGATGTTTGAGGAACGTTCAAAGGAAGCAGAAGAAGAAATGCTTCGCCGTGCCAAAGCATGGCAGGCGCTTCGTTTCGACAATGGTTTCGCATGGATCACCGGCCCAACCGAGTACGGCGGTGCTGGTCTCACCGTTGCGCATGAGCGCGCGTACAACCAAGTAGAGCGCGAATACAAAACCGCACCTCTCGGAGCATTTCAAATTGGTTTAGGAATGGTTGCGCCAACGATCTTGGCTCATGCATCACCAAAAGCTCGCGATTTGTATTTGCGCAAAATGTGGCGTGCCGACATTGTTGGCTGCCAATTGTTTTCTGAACCTGGTGCAGGTAGCGACCTTGCTTCAGTGCAGGCAAAAGCAGAAAAAGATGGCGACGAGTGGGTTATCACTGGTCAGAAAGTGTGGACCTCTGGCGCACAGTTCAGCGACATTGGCGAAATCATTTGCCGCACCGATCCAGGCTTGCCAAAACACAAAGGCCTCACCGGTTTCATTGTTGACATGCGCGCACCGGGTGTAGAGATTCGTCCGCTTCGCCAAATGACTGGTGGAGCAAGTTTCAATGAAGTGTTTTTTAACGAAGTACGTGTTGCAGACGATCATCGTTTGGGTGAAGTGAACAACGGATGGAATGTTGCGCTCACCACACTCATGAACGAACGTGCATCAATCGGTTCTGCTGATAGCGGCGAAAACACGATGTATACGCGTTTGCTTGAGATGATTCGCCACTATGAATTGGATTCAGATCCAATCGTTCGCGAAATGCTTGCCGACCTCTACATCAACACCAAAGTTGCCGGCTACACCAGCCAGCGTGCCACCGACAAAATGCGTGCAGGCCAAATGCCTGGACCGGAAATGTCGATTGGTAAAATGGCACTCGTTAACAACCAGAAGAAGATGAACGACCTGGTCGCACATGTTCTTGGCGCCAAGCTCGTCGTCGACACTGGCGAATGGGGAACGTACGCGTGGAGCCAGTTGCTCCTTGGTGCACCGGGCATGCGAATTGCTGGTGGCTCAGACGAAGTGATGCGCAACATCGTTGGCGAACGAGTACTCGGATTGCCAAAAGATGTCGGCATCGACTCGAAGTCGGCATTCCGCGACATCAAAGTCGGCACTCAAAAAGATTGATGTCGAGCGGCTTTCGCCGCCCGACGAATAACTACGCGCGACCTGGTCGGCGGAAGTTCAGAGCTGCATCAATCAACAAGCGAGTTCCGTAACCCGTCATGCCCTTTTGCAACCAACCGTTGTCGCTGTCTGTCCACATTGGTCCAGCAATGTCGATGTGTGCCCATGTGGTGTCACCAACAAACTCTTCCAAGAACAACGCTGCGGTAATTGCACCCGCTTCGCCACCTACGTTTTTCATGTCGGCAACATACGAATCGAGAGCTGGGCGGTATTCGCGCTCAAGCGGCAACTGCCACAACTTGTCTGATGTGCGCTCTGCAGCAGCAGTCAACTGATCAATCCACTTTTGATTGTTGCCCATGACTCCGGCCATGCCATTTCCAAGTGCACGCTGACACGCTCCCGTAAGGGTTGCAATGTCCACAATGGCGTCTGGCTTTTGCTCGGCTGCGAGCGACAATCCGTCTGCAAGTATCAAGCGACCTTCGGCATCGGTGTTGTGAATTTCAACCGTTTTGCCATTGCGCATGGTGAGCACTTCGCCCATTGCCATTGCGCTTCCCGAAGGAAGGTTGTCGGTGCACATGAGGTAACCAGTTACTTGGTTTGTGCAACCCAACGACTTAAGCGTGCTCATCGTGGCAAGCACTGCAGCTGCGCCACTCATGTCGCCCTTCATCATTGCGTGCGATGGATCTGATGGCTTCAGCGAAATACCACCCGAGTCGTACATAACGCCCTTACCAACAAGTACGAGGTGTGGCTTACCTTTTGCTCCAGTTGGCTTGTATGTCAATCGAACCATGCGTGGAGGTTCAACACTTCCGCGGTTCACTCCAACAATTCCGCCACAACCCATGGCGAGCAATTGATCTTTGTTGAACACTTCAACCTTGAGTCCTGTTTGTCCAGCAATCTCTACTGCCTTATTGGCAAAGATAGTTGCTGTCAAATATGCAGGTGGCATGTTTGCAAAGTCGCGTGCCATGTTTGTGGCGCTCGCAATGATTTGTCCGCGCTTCACGCCAGCCGTTGTAGCTGCTCCAGTTCCAACAAGTGAAACAGTTGCAAGCTTCGGTGCCTTTTTGTCAACCGTCTTC
>JBEAOI010000194.1:0-3721 GCA_041165005.1 Actinomycetota bacterium | reverse complement strand
CATCTTGCGCAGGGCATTCCAGATGAGGCTGTTTCGTATTACCCGGTTTCAACCGAAGTGAATAATGCTCGCAATCATGGTTCGCATTTACTTGAAGCGATAACGCTCGACGCCGAGCCTGTGGCAGACGAAGGACCCGAAACGCTGTTTTAAGAAAGTGCTGCAGAAAGAGTTGCCGCTACAGCAGCAAGATCATCAAAGTCAACATGCGCTGCAGCATTATCGAATGAAACGTCCGCGATTGTTGCAGCGGGGATGACATGAAGATGGCAGTGAGGAACTTCGAATCCAGCAATGATGAGCGCGACCCGTTCGCATTTCAATACCTGTTTTTGAGCATGCGCAATTCTTTTTGCGACGGCAAAACAATGTTGAGAAACTTCGTCGGGAAGGTCGGTCCATTGATCCACTTCAGAGCGCGGCACTACAAGTAGGTGACCGCGTGCTATTGGATTTATGGTCATGAAAGCGACGCAGATGTCGTCTTTGTAAACGAATGTTCCTGGCAGTTCGCCTGCAATGATTCGCGTAAATACTGAAGCCATCGCCACAACAGTACAGCGAATGCTTGTATTGTCGCTGTGTGAACGACAATCAGACAAGCATGTGGTCGGGCATGCTGAGCATTCCAAATTTCATCACATTGGCTCGTCTGTGTGTCCTACCGCTGTTTTTGTATTTGCTCTTCGCAAAAGACGAGCGAGCAGGCGCTGCGCTATTGCTTGGTTTTCTTGGAATGACCGATTGGGTGGATGGCTGGTTTGCACGAAAGTTCAATCAGGTTTCCGCGTTTGGCTCCGTCTTTGATCCGACTGTTGACCGCGTGTTATTCGTGGTGAGTGCAATCAGCGTTCTGATCGACGGTGCGGTGCCGATGTGGGTGTGTATCGCCATTTTGGTTCGTGAGGTGCTGGTCGGGGGGATGATGCTGGTGGCGACAATGATGGGAATGGAACGCTTTCCGGTCAGCAATAACGGCAAGTGGTACACATTTTTGCTCATGATGGCAGTTCCGTTTCTGTTACTAGCCGGAAGTTCGCATGTCACGGCCGATTTTGCGCTCGTGGTGGGTTGGCTGTGCGCCATCCCCGGTTTGGCGCTGTCGTATTACACGGCTGTGACCTACGTTCCTATCGTGCGCTCGAATCTTCAGAAGGGGAGATCCGCCAAAGGACTACGGTAGGGGTATGTCGTACGTGTTTTGCAACAGTTGCGGTCATCGCAACCCGCCGCAATCAGGATTCTGTTCGGCCTGCGGTTCGGTTCTGGATCAGCCGGAAGAGCGAACGATCGATCTGGCAAAGGTAGATCCGCTGCAAGATGCCCCGGGTGATGCAGACAATGTCTCACTGTCGAGTGCAGAGTTGCATTCTGGCAAGGGCCTACTGGTTATCCGTTCTGGAGCTCAAAGCGGCAATCGTTACGTAGTTGATGGATTGACAACAATTGGTCGACATCCGGAAAGCTCAATTTGTTTAGATGACGTAACGGTTTCGCGTCGCCACGCACAAGTTGTGCTCGACAATGGTCGATACGTCGTGCGAGATCTTGGTTCGCTTAACGGCACATACGTCAATCAAATGCGAATCGACGAATTGGCGCTAGAGCAAGGCGACGAATTGCAGATTGGTAAATATCGCATGGTGTTCTTCAATGGATGAGAAGAACTACAAATCAATTGGCGAAGTCCTTGGATTATTGCTTGATGAGTTTCCTGACGTCACCATTTCAAAAATTCGGTTTCTAGAAAGTCAAGGTTTGATCGAACCCGAAAGAACCCCGTCGGGCTATCGCAAGTTCAGCGACTCAGAAGTTGAGCGCTTGCGATTCATTCTGCGCGAACAACGAGAAAATTATTTGCCGTTGAAAGTTATTCGCACGCGACTCGACAACGACACGAGTGACGGAATGATTCGTCCCTACGACGACACAGACCCAACGGGCGTACGTGGTGTCGTTCGCCAAGGTTCACATCCTGCGGCCGCAAAAAAACTGGCGTCGGCGCCACTTGCGCCTCACAAGGTTCGTGCCATGCGTGACGACACACTGTCAATCGATCGCGGTGAACTGTTGCTTGCGATTGATATGGACGAGAAGCTGCTGAAGGAAGTTATTGCAGCGGGAATTGTGACGCCACGCAAAGTTGGTGAATTGGAAATGTTCTCACCGCTAGACCGCGAAGTTTTGGAGATCATTCGCAAGTTTTCAGAACTTGGTATCGACGTTCGCAACTTAAAGACACTGAAGCGCCAGGCTGAAGCTGAAGTGTCAATGTATGAGATGAAGGTTCAACCAATCTTTATGCGTAAGAATCCGACGAGCAAGGCTCAAGCGGAAGAGATGCTTGACAAATTGATCGAGCTAGGTGAGCAATTGAGGTCGACTCTCGTTGAAGTTGCTGCTCGATCTTTCCGTGGTAATCGTGGGCAGTAGGGTGATTGCGTCATGACGAAAAGACTTGCTGCCGAACTTGAAGGAATTCGAGTTGAAGTTCCGTCCAACATTCCGGTCATGTTGATTCGCGAAATTGATGATTCTCGACGGGTGATTCCCATTTACATAGGCGAAGCCGAAGCGTCATCTATTTCGGTGGCTCTGAGCGGAGTAGTGCCCGACCGTCCATTAACGCACGACCTGATGCTCAATACCATCGCGGAAATGGGTGGGGAAGTGGTGATGGTGGTGGTCACCGATGTACAGGAACATACCTATTTCGCCAATATCCACATTGCGGTGGACGGTGCAGAACGAGTCATTTCGGCACGCCCGTCTGATGCCATTGCATTGGCTGTGCGCGCCGAAGTTCCCGTATTTGTTGAATCAGATCTCATGGACAAAGTCGGAAAGTCTGCAGTGACTGCCGAGGAGTCTGATGAAGAAGAGATTCTTGACGACTTCCGTGAGTTCATTAACTCAATCAATCCTGAGGATTTCCAGGGTTAGTCAAACCCCAAAAGCGCCCGTAGCCTGACCTGATGCATCAGGGATTTAGCGGAACCCAAGCGGCTGAAGTTGTCGGAATTTCGTATCGTCAGCTGGACTACTGGGCCCGAACCAATTTGGTGAGGCCATCAGGTTGTGACGCAACCGGAAGCGGTTCGCGTCGCGTCTACAGTTACCGCGACCTTCTCGAACTTCGAGTGATTAAGAGCCTGCTAGATGCTGGTATCAAACTCGAGTCTGTACGCGAAGTGTTCAACTATTTGCGCAGTCATGTTGATACCGAGATCGCAGCAGCTCACATTGTGATTAGTGGTCAGTCAGTGGTGTTGTGCCAAGGGGATCAACTCGTTGATGTGATGCGCAACGGTCAGGGTGTGCTGAACGTATTGCCGCTGTCTGGAGTGAAAGATCAAGTTGACTCACAGATCGTGCGAATGGAAAAGGCAAGCACACCTGCTCCACGCGTAGCTGCACAACTCGACATCGCGCTTTAAGCGCAGTCGCTAACTCGCTTCGGGAGTTGTCGGGGTAGCCGGGGTAGTCGGGTCTTTTGGTTTAGAAGTTTGCGGCATAAACGCCATGAGGGGTCCAAGACGCTTGCTGAGCTCGGTGAGAGCGCCAGATACTTCTGCAAGTTTGTTCACCGCTCCTAGTGCACCATTCACGTGTGGCATTACTTGGCGCATGGGACCTTCAATGTCATCAAGCAAGCGATTGACACGCGACGCAACTTGATTCATGTTGTCCATGGATTGAACAAACAACTCCATTGCAGAGA
>JBEAOI010000193.1:0-7743 GCA_041165005.1 Actinomycetota bacterium | reverse complement strand
GCAACTCCCATCCAGTTGTATGCAGGCCATGCAACGGTGTTATCAAAGTCCAGACCGACGATGGTTCCTCCACTTGTCATCAATGGCACAAATGCATCGGCCAATGTTTTCAGTGAGTAAGCCGAAATCTGCATGGCTACCGATACGTCTGACCATTGCGCCGCCATGAAGTCATCACCCAGGCAAACGGCTGGCGCAAAGCCAATGGCATGGAGCACGCCGTCAACGCGGCCAAATTGTGCTTTGGCGGCATCTCGAGCGGACGTGATGTGCTCGTCAACCGTTACGTCAAACTCCACAACCTTGATATCTGTACTGAGCTTGCGCGCGGTTCGCTCAGTAATGGAAAGGCCACGCCCTGCTCCAGTGAGCATCACTTGGGCGCCTTGCTCAAGTGCAAGTTTTGCTACCCCATAGGCGAGTGATGCGTCGGTCAGAACGCCGGTAACGACAATGTTTTTCCCATCCAAAATTCCCATGCCTATGACCGTAGTTCCCGAGCATGGTTTGTGTAAGGCTTCACCTATGCGGATTGGAATAATGGGCGGAACCGGACCAGCAGGTAGTGGGTTAGCACTGCGAATGTGTGTGGCTGGTCATCAGGTGCTCATCGGGTCTCGATCAAAAGAACGCTCGGAGGAAAAGGTCGCCGAACTCATCGCGCTGTGGCCTGACCACAATCTGAAGATTGAAACGGGCACAAATGAAGATGCTGCTCACTGCGACTTGATTGTGGTTGCAACACCATGGGATTCAACTGCAACCATCGTTGGTGAGTATGCCGAAGCTTTGCGTGGCAAGGTTGTGGTCACCATGGCGAACGCCTTGGTGAAAGTAGGCAAAGAATTTCAACCATTGGTTCCTCCACGCGGAAGTATTGCTGCACACGTGCAAGCTGAAATTCCAGAAAGTCGCGTAGTGGCAGCGATGCAACACTTGCCAGCAAAAGAACTCGGCAATTTGCACCATCATGTTGATTCCGATGTGCTGATCTGTTCAGACTTTCCTGAAGCAATTGAGACGGTAAGCGATTTAGTTGCACAGATTCCAGGATGCAGGCCACTGAGCACGGGTCGTTTGTCGAATGCTCTTGCGCTTGAGGCATTTACCGCAGTCTTGTTGCAACTGAATATGCGATACAAAACTCGAGTGGCACCTCGACTTACTGGTATTCCCGACGTTGACCCCAAAAGTGGTCGCAACATGAAATTGGACTGAGCACCGTGCCGATGAAGTTATACGACACAGCAAAACAGGAAACGGTTGAGTTTGCACCAAACCCAACTGTGCTGATGTACACGTGTGGCATCACCCCGTACGACGCGACGCACTTGGGTCATGCCTTCACATTCATTTCCTATGACGTGTTGCAGCGGCGTCTCATAGATATGGGTCATCAAGTGAAGTGTGTTCGCAACGTGACCGATGTTGATGATCCACTTTTTGCGAAGGCGCGTGAACTTGGTGTGCATTATTTAGATCTCGCTGCGGGAGAAGAAGCACGTTTCGAGTCTGACATGACTGCATTGAATGCTTTACCTGTACACAGCACTCCGCGTGCATCGTCTGCAATTCCCGACATTCGTGGATTCATCGGCATGGTGATTGACCGCGGGTTTGCGTATGAGTCGGGTGGTTCGGTGTACTTCGATGTAGAGAAGTTCCCGCAATTCGGAAGCGTTTCGCATTACAGCCGTGAAACCATGATCGCTTTGGCTCGCGAACGGGGAGGCAATGTTGATGATCCTCACAAACGCAACCCACTCGACTTTGTGCTGTGGCATCCATCGGCATCTGACGAACCTTCGTGGGACACGATGTGGGGCGCGGGTCGACCTGGTTGGCATATTGAGTGTTCGGCACTCGCACTTCGCGAACTTGGCACGACTATCGATTTGCATGGTGGTGGAAGTGATTTGATTTTTCCGCACCATGAATGTGAGCGTGCTCAGTCTGAGGCAGCTACGGGTCAGCCATTCGTAAAGCATTGGATGCATGTCGCAATGGTTTCCATGGATGGTCACAAAATGTCGAAGAGTCGCGGAAACTTGGTGTTCGTTGACAAGCTGCGAACTCAACATGACCCAATGGCGATTAGGTTGGGCCTTATCGAGCATCACTACCGCACTGAGTGGGAATGGGATGACGGTCTCATGGCGCGTAATGAAGCGCGACTAGCGAACTGGAAATCGGCTGCACAAGTCGGTGGTTCACCCGGCGATATTGGTCTGCTTGCAGATGTGCGTTCGGCGCTCGACAATGACCTTGACTCGCCAACCGCAGTTGCGCTTATCGATGCTGCAGCGGGCAAGGGTCTCGCAGTAGGAGACAGTGCTCGTCTTCTAGGGGTCGTCATTTAATGCCCAAGCGGGTCGACGCCTTGTACTCGGGAGCAACCGAGTTGCAAGCGCGAATTCGACCTGCAGTGCGAGTGATAACCAACCGTTTGTGGCGCTTCGACTTACAAGGGTTCGAACAACTTCCCGAAACGGGTCCAGCAATTCTGTGCGCTAATCACGTCAGTTTTCTAGATTCGGCTTTTCTCATCATTCAGGCACCACGAAACATTTCCTTTGTGGGCAAGAGTGAGTACTTAGATTCGTGGAAGACGCGTCGATTGTTTCCGGCGCTCGGAATGATTCCGATTGATCGCGAAGGTGGCGAGAAGGCACAAGCCGCATTAGATGCCGCAGAGAATGTATTGCAACGCGGTGAACTGTTTGGAATTTTTCCAGAAGGAACACGAAGCCGAGATGGAATGTTGTACAAAGGTAAGACTGGCGCTGCTCGGTTGGCACTTAAACTAAAATGTCCGATATTTCCCGTTGGAATTGTTGGCACGCGCGAAATTCAACCGCCAGAAGCGAAGATGCCTCGCGTTGGTGGTCATGTGAAGATCACCATCGGCAAGCCGATTTTGCCCGAGCGATATGCGCAGCGAAGTGATGATCATTTGGTGCTGCGAGAAATGACCGACGAAGTGATGTTTGAAATCCAGTCCATGACTGGTCAGCAGTATCGAAACGTCTACGCCGGCAAGCAACAGCAAGAACGCTCAGCACAAGGCGAAATGCACAAAGACCCAATTGGTATGGCTAAATAGGGCGGTCTACGCAAGGTCTGCGAACCTAGACTGTTGATGCGATGAATGCTGCAACTCTTGATGTCACCTTGCCGGATGGTTCCGTACGAACACTGCCTGCAGGTTCTACCGGCCTCGACCTCGCGCAGTCCATTGGGTCGCGACTTGCCAAGGCGGCAATTGCCGCGGTTGTGAATGGCAATGAAGTCGATATCTCGGTGCCGTTAAGCAATGGTGCACAAGTGGCGATTATTACAGCTGACTCAGACGCGGGAAGACATGTATTGCGTCACTCCACGGCGCACGTATTGGCGCAAGCCGTGTTGCAGCATTTTCCTGGTGCCAAATTCACCATTGGTCCTGCAATCGAAGATGGCTTCTACTACGACTTTGAGCTTCCAGATAACA
Organism: Actinomycetota bacterium; assembly: GCA_041165005.1. Taxonomy (GTDB): domain Bacteria; phylum Actinomycetota; class Acidimicrobiia; order Acidimicrobiales; family Ilumatobacteraceae; genus UBA3006. The sequence goes on along the minus strand of JBEAOI010000193.1, from coordinate 4,253 downwards.
AGACTTTTAGCGACAATGACCTTGAAGCAATCACCGAACGCATGCGCGCAATCGTCAAGGCTGACCAACCGTTTGTTCGCGCAGAAATGAGTGCGGCAGAAGCGCTTGCGTTGTTTGCAGACCAGCCGTACAAACGCGAAATCATTGAGCGTGTAACAACGGGTGCTGCAGATGGTTCTGATGCGAGCGAAGTTTCTGGCGATGGGTCAGTCAGCGTGTATCGCAATACTGAAAGTTTTGTCGACTTGTGCCGCGGGCCGCACGTACCAAGCACTTCGCGTCTTGGGCACTTTGCGCTTATGAAAGTTGCTGGTGCCTATTGGCGTGGAAACGAAAAAGGCCCGATGTTGCAGCGCATCTATGGAACTGCTTGGGAGTCGAAGTCTGCACTCGACGAACACATCACGCGACTCGCAGAAGCAGAAAAGCGTGATCATCGTCGCCTCGCAACAGAGATGGACCTCCTGTCGTTCCCGTCCGAGTTGGGTGGTGGTCTTGCGGTGTGGCATCCAAAGGGTGCAATTGTGCGAAAAATCATGGAGGACTACAGCCGGTATCGCCACCAAAACGGCGGCTATCAGTTCGTGTTTACTCCGCACATTGCCAATGCTCAGTTGTTTGAAACCTCAGGGCACCTTCACTTCTACAAAGACGGAATGTATCCGCCGATGGAAATGGACAACGGCACGTATTACCCCAAGCCAATGAACTGCCCAATGCACTGTTTGATCTTCCGCGATCGTCAGCGCAGTTACCGCGAGCTTCCGCTTCGTCTGTTCGAATTGGGAACGGTGTATCGATATGAACGTGCAGGAACATTGCATGGCTTGTTGCGGATTCGTGGGTTCACACAGGACGACAGCCACATTTTCTGCACCGAAGATCAAATGGCTGACGAGATTACGTCGTTGCTTGATTTCGTTCTGTCAGTTCTTCGCCAATTTGGATTTGATGATTTTGAGTTCAAATTGTCAACCCGCGACTTGGAGAAGTCGGTTGGTTCAGATGAAATTTGGGACAAGGCAACGACTGCGCTACGTGAGGCGTTGAATCGTCACGGCGTTGAGTATTCCGTCAAAGAAGGCGACGCTGCGTTCTATGGACCAAAGATTGATATCGATGTGCGTGATGCGATCGGTCGCAAGTGGCAGCTGAGCACTATTCAATGTGACTTCAACTTGCCAGAACGCTTTGGCTTGGAATACATCGGAAGCGACAACAGTCGCCACAGGCCAATTATGTTGCACCGCGCGCTATTTGGTTCCGTTGAGCGATTCTTCGGCGTGTTGTTAGAGCACTACGGCGGAGCATTCCCGGCATGGCTTGCCCCTGTGCAGGTGCGTGTCTTGGCCGTTACTTCGCAACACGAAGAGTACGCACAGTCGCTTGTGAAGCGCATGCGCGCAGAAGGCTTCCGAGTCGATACCGCAGAAGCAGATGAGCAACTTGGTAAGCGAATTCGCAGTGCCAAGTTAGAAAGAATTCCTTTCGTGCTCGTGGTTGGTGACGATGACGTGAAAAACAACACCGTTGGTGTTAACCCGCGAGGCGGAGATGTCATTCGCGATGTGAAGGTTGATGCGTTCATTGCTCAACTGCATGACGAAACTCGCACCGAGGCCGCAGTAGGAACTCTGTAATCAACATGTTGGATCGTCTGTGGAATGGCTGGCGTGCGCAGTACGTGCAGCGCGATTCTCATGGCAAGCATTCAGATGAATCGGTGTTCACCGAGATTCTGAAATCAAATCGCCCAGATGAAGAAACATTCATCGTGCACCGCGGTGAAACGTGTTTTGTAATCATGAACGCATTCCCGTACTCGTCTGGACATGTGTTGGTCATTCCGTATCGCGAGGTGCCAGATCTAGAGTTGCTGACCCCGCAGGAGACAGGCGAGATCTGGGCAACGGTCACGAAGGCGGTGCAAGTTCTGAAGGCTGAATACAAACCGCAAGGGATGAATGTTGGAATCAATTTGGGTCATGCCGCTGGTGGAAGCGTGGCACAGCATTTGCACATTCATATCGTTCCGCGCTGGGGTGGCGATTCAAACTTTATGGTTGCGGTAGCGACGGCAAAAATTTTGCCAGAAGCGCTAGACATAACTGCGCAGCGAATTCGAAATCGATGGAAGGACATGCCGTGAGTGATGTGAATAGCAACGAGATTCGAGACCAACTTCCGAGCGATTTAGACGTTTCCGCTTTTGTTGGTCCGTATCAGTTTCCTGACAACAGTCGCCGACGCATTCCTGGTTATTTGTATCTAGGAATTTCCGCACTGAGTCTGTTGATCTGGCTCGTCAGCGATCAATCGTCCGGATTAGTTAACTACGGTTTTCTTGTCTTCGCGATTGCGCTTGCAGCGTTCGCAGTGTTCGTATTGAGCTCTTCGTGGAAGATGACCGTTAATGAACGTGATGCGTTGGTACATGCGTCGCGAGCAGTTGATTTTGCGGTTGGGCATGCTTCAGCGCAACAGGTATGGCGCGGTGTCAGAAGTCGACCAACGTGGCGTGTGTTTTGCTACAGCGCGCAAGAACCTCCGACTCACCGAGGCTTGGTGTTGGTCGATGCTGTAGACGGCGAAATTGTTGAATGCCTTGTAGAACTCAACCCTGATAACGCAGCAACTTCTCAGTAAGCCACATTCGTTAGTATTGAACCAATGTTTGACGGTCGGTTTAAATCAGAAATCGAACGATACGTTCGACCGGTAGGGGAATCTCTCCGTCGTACAGGACTGTCGCCAGACCATTTCACGGTGCTGGGTTTGTGCGTTGCTGGTGCTGCCGCTGTTGCTATTGGTGCCGGCAAAATGCAACTGGGTCTATTGCTCGTGATTTGTTCAGCGTTGCCAGATTTGCTCGATGGTGCACTGGCTAAAGCATCGAACTCGGCGAGTCAGCGTGGAGCATTCTTTGACTCGGTAGTAGATCGAGTGAGCGACTCATTGTTGTTTGGTGGTGTCGCTTGGTTCTATGCCAGCTCAGATACTCCGCAGTTCTCCATCGTTCCGTTTGCCATACTTGGTGCATCGCTGATCATTTCCTATGAGCGTGCAAAAGCAGAGTCACTTGGGCTGTACGCCAAAGGTGGGCTCATGGAACGTGCCGAACGCATCATCTTGTTGTGCTTTGGTCTGTTGTTCGATTCGCTGTTGAAGTGGGTCATGGTGGTCATGTTGGTTCTTGTGGTGATGACCGCGGTGCAGCGATTTGTCAAAGTTTGGAAGCAAGCTGCTGTTGCTCCGGTAACGGCAGAGAAGCAAGCTATTCGTCGTTCGCGTCGCGCTTCACGTAGAGCCCGTCGTGATGATTACCGTGCGCGCTTTCAGCGTCGACGTCGCCTGCAATAAACCTCAGCTATGGCCGATCCTCGTGACACCGGCTTTGATGCATTAACACTTGCCGGGTATCGAGCCGCCTCGTTATTTGCAAAGCTCACGCCCGCACCGCTTGCGTTAGGAACATCGCTTGCACTTGGAGCGCCACTTGCATTGGGTTTTCGCGACAAGCGAGAAATGATTGAGCGACACTTGCGTCGAGTGAATCCGTCGCTTCGTGGATTCGCGTTGCGCCAAGCAGTGCAGGAGTCTTTTCAGAGTTACACGCGTTACTACTTAGAGACATTTCGATTAGGAACGCTGTCAAAGAAACAAATTCAAGCCGGGTTTACCGTTGATGGTTTTGAGCATATTGAAAAGGGGATTGCTGACGGCAAAGGCGTGGTGCTTGGGTTGCCACACCTTGGCGGTTGGGAATGGGCTGGTCGTTGGCTCGTTGATCAGGGTTACGGGTTGACTGCAGTGGTTGAACGTTTAGACAACGATGAATTGTTCGAATGGTTTCGCGACATGCGCAGCAAAGTAGGAGTAAATGTCATCCCTCTCGATGACAGTGCAGGTTTACGAGTAAGCGCAGCACTAAAAGACAACCAGGTCGTGTCGTTGTTGTGTGATCGAGATATTCCACGGGACGGCGTTCGGTCGGGTGTTGAAGTTGAGTTCTTTGGAGAACGCACAACGGTTCCTGCAGGCCCAGCGTTCTTTGCGCTACGGACAGGTGCAGCATTGTTGCCACTCGCAACATATTTCACTCGCAAGTCCGACGGTCATCATGCTGTGGTGCGTCCACCAATTCCAGTGGAGCGACAGGGGAGTTTGCGAGAAGACGTTGCACGAATTACGCAACTGCTCATGATTGAAGTAGAGGGACTTATTCGTCGGGCGCCAGAACAGTGGCACCTCTT
>JBEAOI010000192.1:0-4448 GCA_041165005.1 Actinomycetota bacterium | reverse complement strand
GCACTTGCAACAGCCGGCGCCAACAGTTCGGGCACCGCAACAACAACTCCAACGTTGTTTTCTAGTGACGACAGAACAATTCCACGTGGCGTAATGACTTGCCCGTTGGCGATGATGTCAACAAACGTGCCAGGCGAAAGTGCGGGCATGGCAATACGAGGAACAATTGAAACGGCACGCATTCCAGCGGGAACTGAAGCACCTTCACCTTCCGCCAGTGTGTTTTGCAAACTGATGATGTCGCCTTTGCTGATGTCGCTTGTTGCGGTAAGCGATGGCGCAAGAGAAGTACGAGTTGATGGCAATACAAACTGCGTGGGAATGGTGAATGTTTTGGTGTTTAGGGGCGAGACTGGTTGACCAGCAGAAATTTCTGCGGTTGCTACGTGCACCAGTACGTAGTCTCCGAATGCATCGCGTTGACGATGAAGTTGAGCAACCGATAGTGCGTAAATTGCCGCTGCAGAAACTGCAAGTACGGCAATGACAACAATTTGGCGCTGGCGATTGCGACACAACTCTCGGTGGATGCGTTCAGCAAAACGGAGTACAGGCTGCAGTCGATTCAGAAGTTCCTTCATGCACCGATGTGTTCGCTACACGCAGCGGCGGGAAGCCGCAGTTTGCTGAACGCGCGGTTTAGTCGGCTGAGGGTGTTGCAGGAGCAGCGGGTGCTGTTGGAGCAGCTGGCGTTGCGGCTGCGCTTGAAGACTTCGAGGAAGAGCCCGAATCGGTCTTATAGAAACCGCCACCCTTGAACGACACTCCAACAGGGGTGAACACCTTTTTCACCGGTTTCACGACACCGTCTACTGGGTGGGCGATCTCGGTGAGTGGTTCGTCAGAGAATGCCTGTTGCACTTCAATGGTCTCGCCAGAGTCAATGAATTTGTAGACATACGTTGGCATAAGACCAGTAATTCTAGGATGCAGGTATGGCTATGCGCACTGCTGTGATTCCTGCTGCCGGATTAGGCACCCGGTTCCTTCCCGCCACCAAAGCAGTGCCCAAGGAGTTAATGCCCATTTTTGACACGCCTGCATTGCAGTTGGTGATGGACGAGGCAATTGGGGCAGGCGTTGAACACATTGTGGTGGTTTCAAACGTGGCAAAGCCGGGCATTGAGGAATATCTGAAGCCCTCACAAGACACGGTGGACCGCGTTCGCAAAAGCGGACGCACCGAACTTGCCGACAGGTTGGCGCGCATTGGAAAAGATGTTCGCATCAGCATTGCCTATCAAGACAAGCCGCGCGGCCTTGGCCATGCGGTGTCGTGTGCACGCGCCGCAGTTGGCGATGAAGCATTTGCGTTGTTGTTGCCAGATGAAATTATGGGCGACTCTTCGTTGTTGTTGCAGATGGCACAGATGCATAACGAAACAGGCAAGACCGTTGTTGGACTAAAGCGCGTACCAAAAGATGAAGTCAGTGCATATGGCGTTATCACCACCACGGGAACCACAGGTGCGCATGGCGAAGTAACGATTACGGGCGTAGTTGAGAAACCGAAGATGGAAGATGCGCCAAGTGACATCATCATTATTGGTCGTTACGTGCTTGCCCCAGACATGTTTGACATTCTTGAAACTCTTGCACCAGCGCCGAGTGGAGAAATTCAATTGACTGATGCTCTGCTAATTGGTGCGAATGCGAGAACGGTGGATGGAGTGGTGAGCGATATTGAACGCCACGACACAGGCACGCCAATGGGTTGGTTGCAAACGGTGATTGAGCTAACGCTGAAGCGACCTGATGTGGGAACAGAATTACGTAACTGGTTGAAAGGCACGTTGTCATGAGCGAACTAAAGGTCACCATTGATCCAAAAGAAGTGGGCATGAGCGCCGAGCGTCTTGCTCGGATCGATTCGCACTTCAAGGATTATGTAGACGATGGCCGTTTGCCGGGTTATCACGTTGCAGTTGCTCGTTACGGTCAAATAGTGCACAGCAGCACGTATGGCATGCGTGATGCGGAAGCAAAGTTGCCAATCGAACAAGACACGATGTATCGCATTTATTCCATGACGAAGCCGATTACCTCGATTGCGCTCATGATGATGGTTGAAGAGGGAAAAATTCAACTCACCGACGAAGTGAGTAAATACATTCCTTCATTTGGCGATGTGCGCGTGTTTGCAGGTGGTTCGTCACTGAAGCCAATTACCGCACCTTCTCGCGCGCCAATGCGCGTATGGCACTTACTCACGCATACCGCAGGTTTGACGTACGGATTCAACTACTACGACGCAACGGATGCGATTTATCGCGCGAACGAAGCCGAATTCGCGAAGGAAAACCCAAACCCAACTCTTGAACAGTTGTGTGACCGTTATGCCACGCTGCCATTGGTATTTGAGCCAGGAACATCGTGGAACTACAGCGTGGCTACCGACGTAGTTGGTCGGTTGGTTGAAGTGGTTTCTGGCATGCGCCTTGGCGATTTCTTTCAGAAGCGAATTCTTGGGCCTCTCGGCATGAACGACACGTCGTTTTATGTAGACCCAGCGAAGCATTCGCGTGTTGCTGCGTTGTACGCATTTGACCCATCGCCTGCAAAGAAAGTTCGCTACACCGCACTTGAAAACCAAGTGCTCACGCCTCGCTCATTTGACTCGGGTGGTGGTGGGTTGGTGTCGACTGCAGCTGACTATTGGAAGTTTTTGCAGATGTTGGAAAATGGTGGCGAGCTGAGCGGCGTGCGCATTGTTTCGCCAACCACTATTGACCTGATGACCTTGAACCACATTCCTGGAAACAAAGACATTTCCGATTGGGGTAGGCCGATGGGTGAAGAGGTGTTCTATGACGGTCTTGGGTTCGGACTTGGCTTCGCAGTGGTGATTGATCAGGCGAAGACCAAGGTTGCGTGTTCGAATGGCACGTACAGCTGGGGTGGCATGGCCAGCACTGCATTTTGGATTGACCCTGTTGAAGAAATCACCGCAATGTTCTTCACGCAGTTAATGCCGTCGACAACGCATCCAATTCGCCCGTTCTTGCGCAGCTTGGTGTATCAGTCAATTACTGAGTAACGCGAATGAATGCATTCGGTTCGTCGGTGACGAAACCGTGTTCGTCAACAGTTACTTCAACTTCAGATTCGGTGGCAAAACTGAAGTAGCGCCACGTGTGTTCGTTCACCCGTGTGTACATCTGCGGTTTCACTACAACGGCAAGAGTTTCAATATCAATGGTGATCACATTTTGTTGTGCGCTGTGACCAACCAGAAGCGGCAAACGACGAATCGGAATCACATTGGTAAATGGTGTTCCGCGCAAATCAATATCGACGCAACCATCTAATTCAGTGCGATGAGCGCCATTCATTTCGCCCCAGCGGCCGTGCCCATCGGTTGCAAGCCATAGGTCGGGTTCTTCCATGTCGCGAAACAGCAGAAACTGTTGCACCATCCATGAAGCCGACATGCGCAAAACGAACTGCGCGTTGTCTGCACCAAGAGTTCCATTCGCTGTCCAGCCTTCGTTTTCCCACTGGACTGTCACGGTGCTTTCGTACGCTCCGTCGACAGATTTCCAGGTGGCGCTATGGCCAGAAGGTCCGAGCGCGGGGTAGTTCACCATGGTTACAGCCTGTCACGCGGCGATACCGTTCAGACAGATGATTCCACTGCACGAGGCTCAAGAAACGGTGTTGGCAGGCTGCACACCGTTGATTCCGGTGCAGGTTGCCTATACAGAAATGACTGGCAGGGTGCTGGATCAAGATGTTGTTGCAGCAGAGGACGTTCCACCATTTCGAAACACTGCAGTCGATGGTTACGCCGTTCGCATTGCAGATACCGAGCAGGTGCCAGTTGAACTTTTGGTTGTAGACACATTGGCCGCTGGCGCAGAACCCAAAATTGCAGTGAATGCCGGCGAAGCAATTCGCATTATGACGGGTGCGCCCATGCCAAGCGGAGCAGACGCGGTGGTGATGGTTGAAGACACGCAGCGCGTTGGCGAAACGCATGTGCGCATTTCTCGAAGCGCAAAAATGAACGACGGCGTGCGCGAAGCAGGTAGCGATGTTCACGCCGGTGAAACAGTTTTTGTTCGTGGCACGGTGTTGAATGCTGCGGGCATTGGTGTACTTGCCAGTGTGAATGCGCGCACCGTTCGTGCGTTTCCTCGCGCGCGAGTTGCGTTGTTGTCAACGGGTGACGAATTAGTGGTTGATGGTTCACCATTGCGCATTGGTCAAATTCGCGAGAGCAACCTCACCATGTTGCACTCGATGATTGCCGCAACAGGTTGCGAAGTAATCAACCTTGGTGTGGTGCGCGATGACGAAGCTGAACTGGAACGAGTATTTCGCGAAGTTGCCGAGCGTTGCGACGCAATAGTGACAAGCGGCGGCGTAAGCATGGGTGACTTCGACGTGGTGAAGGCTGTGTTATCAAAGATTGCAACTATGCAATGGATGCAGATGGCGATTAAGCC
>JBEAOI010000191.1:0-3166 GCA_041165005.1 Actinomycetota bacterium | reverse complement strand
GCATCAATGTTGTCTTTGTTGTGTTCAACGAGTGGCTTCAAACCAGGAAGTTCTTGTCCGTTACCGAAATAGAACTCATGCAACCACTTGTCGCGGTCGCGGGTACCCATGGCAATTTCATCGAGCTCTTCTTCAACTATTGCGGTGAACTTGAAATCGATCAACGTGGTGAAATGGTCTTTCAGCAAACGCACAACAGCAAATGCAGTCCATGACGGAACAAGTGCCTGACCCTTTTTCCATACGTAACCGCGGTTAATGATGGTGCCAAGAATTGATGCATAGGTTGACGGGCGACCAATACCTTCCTCTTCAAGACGCTTCACCAACGTTGGTTCGGTGTAGCGAGCAGGAGGCGAGGTGTTATGACCATTTGCCGTAATGCTTTCGATTCCTACCGAGTCGCCAACTTTAAGAACTGGCAGCAATGCTTCTTTTTCATCTTCGTTTTCATCGGCAATCTCTTGATACACCTGGCGATAACCAGGAAATGAAATGGTGGTGCCACTTGCAGAAAATTCGCAATCGGCAGGAGCAGTGCCGGCGCTCACCGTTCCCATTTTTACGGTGACGGTGGTGCCATTGGTGTCAGACATTTGCGAAGCAAGCGTGCGCTGCCAAATGAGTCGGTACAGAGCAAGTTCGTTCGGGCGCAGTTCGTCGGCCAGGCTTTCTGGGCTGCGCAAGGGAAGTGACGGGCGAATGGCTTCGTGGGCTTCCTGGGCATTTTTTACCTTCGACTTATAGACGCGAGGTTCGGTGGCCAAGAACTTGTCACCATACGTATTAATGATCTCATCGCGCACTGCCCCCAAGGCCTCGGCGCCAAGGATGACCGCATCGGTACGCATGTAGGTGATGTAGCCGGCTTCATATAAACCCTGAGCCAAACGCATCACTTCGCTTGCAGTAATGCGCAGCTTGTTGCCGCCCTCTTGCTGCAAGGTGCTGGTCATGAACGGCGCTTTTGGACTTTTGCGATAAGGCTTTTCTTCTACGCTGCGCACATCAAGCGATTTGCCCTGCAAGCCGGTGGTGAGTTGATTGGCGCGTTCTTCATTAATGACGACGATGCCGTCCTTGGCAATGCCAAGTGAGTCAAAGTCTTTTCCAGTTGCGATGCGCTTACCGTCAACACTTTGCAGCGTTGCAGTGAATTGTGGATCAGTTGTAGTGGCAGCTTCTAAGTCCCAATAAGCAGCCGATACGTGAGCCATGCGTTCCTGTTCGCGCTCAACTACTAAACGAATGGCGGGGCTTTGCACACGACCGGCTGACAAACCTCTGTTCACTTTGCGCCACAGAATTGGGGACACTTCGTACCCAAATAAGCGGTCAAGAATTCGTCGTGCTTCAGCGGCATCCACCAACTTCATATCAATACTGCGCGGGTGAGCGATTGCTTCATCAATTGCAGCCTTGGTGATTTCGTGGAACACCATGCGCTTGGTGTCCACCTTTGGCTTCAGGTATTCAAAGAGGTGGGCGGCGATTGCCTCTCCCTCGCGGTCTTCGTCGGTTGCTAGATAGAGCACCGAAGCGTTCTTCAGTTCAGCCTTTAGTTCGCGAACAATCGTCGCACCGCGCTCAGTTAGTTCGTAATTTGGCTTGAAACTGTTTTCCACATCGACGCTGAGGCCTTTGCTTGGAAGATCGGCAATGTGACCGACAGATGCGCGCACAACGAACTCGTCACCAAGAAATTTGGAGATAGTTTTTGCTTTTGCGGGGGACTCAACGATGACGAGTGGCTTAGACATGACTTTTCATCGTTACGTGGTTTGATAGTGCCTTGTCAAGCCTTTCCACGTAAACCCAAATGCGATAAGGGTTTGAATTCGCTAGCGTGACAGTACAAATGCCACACGATGCACATGAACTTTCACTTTCAGAGGTGTCTGTCGGTTTGCGCGAACTCGCATTCAACGAGCACACATTGCATGCATTGCAGCAGAAATTTTCGGATGTTCGACCACTTCTTGATGCGAATGTGGTGGGTCGAGTAAGTCGTCTTGATCGCGGGTGGAGCACAATTTTGATGAGTGCTGAAGGCGAGCACGTGCGGACACGAAACATTGGCGCCGATGTTGCTGTGGGTGACTGGGTGGTGCTGAGCGAAGATTTCGAGCGTGTGGAAGTGGTAATTGCCAGGCAGTCATCGCTCACCCGCCGGGTGTCATCAGACGTGGTTCGGGCCGAATCCCATACCGTTGCCGCCAACATGGACACCGTGCTGGTGGTGCAGGCTGCTGATGTTGAACCAAACCTGCGCCGCATTGAGCGCGAGTTGGTATTGGGTTTTGACAGCGGCGCGACACCCGTTGTCGTATTTAATAAATGCGACGAACTGGGCGAAACCGACATTGCTCAGATGATGCGCAATGTGCAGCCCGTCATTGCCGGGGTGGACGCCTATGCGGTCAGTGCCAAAACAGGGTTTGGGCTCGACCACCTTCGCAATTACACCTATAAATACGAGTCTGAAACCCCTCAGACCATTGCCATGCTTGGCGCCAGTGGTGTTGGCAAGAGCACCTTGATTAACTCCCTTGTTGGCCACGAAGTGCAACGCACAGGAGAGGTTCGCGAGGGTGACAGTCGCGGTCGCCACACCACCACGGCATCCGAGTTAGTGCAGTTAGAAAATGGGGGTTGGTTGCTTGATACTCCAGGACTTCGAGTAGTCAGTTTGTGGATGAGTAGTAACGGAATTGAGCGGGCATTTGCCGATGTGTTTGAAGCGTCAAACAATTGCAAGTTCCGCGATTGCAAACATGAACACGAACCGTCTTGCGGTGTGCGCAACGCAGTTGAAAATGGTGAGTTCACCGCAGATCGAGTTGCCAACATGAAAACGTTGGTTGCAGAAGAAGTGACGTTAGAGAAGCAACAGATTGAATACGCGCGCACGCAAGACAAGCGTGGAGTGCGTAAACCGACTACTCATTAATTGAGTTTTTAAACGACAACGCAACTGTTGCGCCACCACCGGGTGTATCGGTGATCGTGATTACTGCATTGTGATCGTCCGCAAACTGTTTCACAATGGCAAGACCTAAACCCGAACCAGGAAGTGCGCGAGTTGCGGTTGCACGATAGAAACGATCAAACACCAAAGGTTTATCTGCATCGGCAATGCCTTGGCCATGGTCAATCACTTCTACGC
>JBEAOI010000190.1:0-4220 GCA_041165005.1 Actinomycetota bacterium | reverse complement strand
GAGCGTCCTTGCCCATGAATTGGGCTATCGTTCCAAGCTCCTGTTCGATCCGGAGTAGTTGGTTGTATTTCGCAACACGGTCGCTGCGGGCAGGAGCACCAGTCTTAATCTGACCGCAGTTAGTTGCCACTGCAAGATCGGCGATGGTGGAGTCTTCGGTCTCTCCGCTGCGGTGACTCATCACGCTGGTGTACTTGTTGCTCGTTGCGAGGGAAATGGTGTTCAACGTTTCGGTCAATGTTCCAATTTGGTTCACCTTTACCAACACGCTGTTCGCAACATGTTCGGTGATGCCGCGTTGTAGGCGCGAGACGTTGGTGACGAACAGGTCGTCGCCAACAAGCTGAATCTTGTTGCCAAGTTTTTGGGTGAGTGTTGACCATCCTGCCCAGTCGTCTTCTGCCATTCCGTCTTCAATAGAAACGATTGGGTATTTGCTGGCGAGCATGTCCCACCACGATGCGAGTTCATCGCTGGTCAATACTTTTCCTTCACCCGAAAGGTGATACTTGCCGTCTTTGAACAACTCGCTCATCGCGGGGTCGAGTGCAATCGAAATGTCTTTTCCAGGAGTGAATCCTGCTTTCTCAATTGCTTCTACCAAGATTGCAATCGCTTCTTCATTGCTTGCAAGGTTTGGCGCGAATCCGCCTTCATCGCCAACCGCTGTTGCCATCTTTCGCTTATGCAAAATTGATTTCAGTGTGTGGTACGTCTCAACACCCCAGCGCAGGGCTTCAGAAAACGATGACGCGCCAATTGGCATCACCATGAATTCTTGTAAGTCCACGTTGTTGTCGGCGTGAGCACCGCCGTTCAACACGTTCAGCATCGGAACCGGCAAGACGCATGCAGAGTCGCCGCCAATTGACTTGTACAACGGAAGACCGCGTTCGTTAGCTACAGCGTGGGCGTTTGCAAGGCTTGCACCAAGAATGGCGTTCGCACCTAGTTTTGATTTATTCGGGGTGCCGTCTAGAGACAACATCAATTCGTCAACTGCCTGTTGGTTCGACGCATCTGCGCCAACTAAAGCAGTAGCGATTGGGCCATTCACATTGCCAACGGCTTTTTGCACACCTTTACCTAAGTAGCGAGTGCCACCATCGCGAAGCTCCACTGCTTCGTGTTCGCCGGTAGATGCGCCGGATGGAACGATTGCTCGTCCGCGCGCACCAGATTGCAACGTGACTTCAACTTCGACGGTTGGATTTCCACGCGAGTCCAAAACTTCGCGACCAACTACTAGCTTGATTGTGCTCATGGCTACACGCTAGTCAGCGCACGAATTCACGTTCACTTCCGTGCTTTGGCCTCATCCCACAGTGCGTCAAGCGTGGCAAGGTCTACCGCGTGTAAGTCAATGTTTCGCTCAAGCGCAAGTGCCTCTACGTGTTCAAAGCGAGCACGGAACTTGTCGCTGGCTTCTCGTAGCGCTGTCTCGGCGTCGTGGCCCAAATGGCGAGACAAATTGACCACGCTGAATAGCAAATCGCCAAGTTCCATACGCACCGTGTCTGGGTCTGCCTGTTGGTTTATGGCGTCACGAATTTCTGCTGACTCTTCACGGATCTTGTCGAATGCACCATCGGCATTGGGCCAATCAAATCCAACATCGGCAGCGCGCTTTTGCAACTTTGTTGCATACGAAAGCGAAGGTGCTGCTTTGGCAACACCGCTGAACACGGAGTCCGACTTCGCGTCATTGGATAGTCGTTCCTGGCGCTTCACTTCGTCCCACGTGCTCACTACGTCGTTTGCGCTGTTGGCAACAGTGTCTCCAAATACGTGTGGATGTCGGCGTACCAACTTGTCGTGAATGGAACGCGCGACATCGGCAAGTGTGAATCTGCCTTCCTGCTCGGCGATCGTGGCATGAAACTCCACTTGATACAACAGGTCGCCAAGTTCTTCAATAAGCGCATCATCGGTTGATGGGTTCTCGGCGTCAAGTTCATTGATGGCGTCAACAACTTCATAAGTCTCTTCAAGCAGGTGTTTGATAAGTGACTGATGCGTTTGCTCGATGTCCCATGGGCACTGCTCACGCAATGTGCGCGCAAGCTGATGGAGCTTCACCATTTCGCCAGCGATGGGTTGAGCAAGTTGAGGTATGTACAGCGTGGTGAGGTGGTCGGCAGGAAGCACGCGATCGAGTTCCTGCCATGTGGTGTGTTCAACACGTTGATCGGGAAGTCCAAGGTGATGAAGCAGAACAACCGGCTCGTCTCCAACTGCTTCATCAAATGACAACTTCACATCGGACAGCACCCAGTCGGCGTGCACTTGTGCAACAAGAAGCGGACCGCGCTCATTGGCTGCTTCTGCTGCAAAACGATGGCCATCAATCAATCGAACTCCAGCATTCACAGGGTCGATACCGAGTGCTTCCCATGCAAGATCGAGAAAACTCATGGCTGGCAGAACGTGAACATCAATTCGTGGGTCTGCACGAAGTTGCGTCACGCTTGTTTCAAGAAGCAACGGCGAGCCAGGCACCGCGTACAACACCTCTCCGTGTTCGCTTGCAGCGGCAATCAGAGTTTCAGTAATCGCAGCGTAAACTTCGTCAAACGTTGGCAGCGATTCATAGAGATGATCAAAGCTCTGCGCAGAAGGCAGCAAGTCTGCGGTCGGGTGTTTCCTGGTGCGAACGAATTGATGTGGAATTGATGCAATTGCTTGCAGCGTCGCTTCAGTAACCGTGTTGCGCGGGCCTGGCCCTAAACCAACAATGACGACGCGACCAACCGAAGTGCGATTGCTCATGTCGTCTGCAATTTACAGGTCGGTGATTTTTCCGGTTGCTGTGTCCCAGCGACCGTACTCAGACGCAATGGTTACATTTCGTGTTGCAAGTACACCCGACATCAACAGCATTCCAGGAGACTTTGACATCATGAGTGCAAGCGATGCCTTGATGTCGGCGAATGGGCGAATCATGATGACGTGGTAGCCAAAGCTTGATTTCACCGGACCAGTTGGAACGCCAACTGCTGCAGAGAGCGCGCCAGCGGTAAACGCTGAATCAAATTGTGATTGGTAATCGGACAGCGGAATGCAATCTCCGTCAGCCGAGCCAAGAATGCCGCCAGTTGTTGCTGCGTTTGGCTCGGTGCTGTATTCACCTGCAAGTTTCTTGAAGTCGCCACCGTCGTTCAGCTTTTCGATGACTTCAGTTGCGGTTGCTTCATCTTCTACCAAGATGTGTTGAGCGCACATTACGCCAACCGATGCAGGTGCAGCGTTATACATTTTTTCAAGATCGGCTTCGGAAGGTGCCTTAACTCGGGTGAGTGCGAGGTCTCCACTGTTCAGCCCAATGATCAGGTCTTTCAATTCTTGACCCAACGTGTCGTAACCGGCATCTTTTGAAATTTGGTCAATCACCGCTTTGGTGTCTGCGTCGGTAACAGCCACGTCGTACTGGGCAAGCACGAGTTTGGTTGCTTCACCACGAATGATTGCAGCAAGTACCGAGCGCACTGCGTCCATTGGAACTACGCCATTTTCGAGCTCGATCTGACCTGCATCCGAAAGTTGAGAAAGTGCAGTTTCAAGCTTTGTTTTTGCAATTGCAGAACCGTCAACAGACGCAGCATCATTTTTTGAACTTCCACCGCAGCTGGCGAGAGAAATCATTGCAACACATGCAATAGCGAGTGAACGAACAGACTTACGGGAGGTGCGTGACATTTGGTAAAGCCTAGTTGTCATCAAAGAGTTCCTGCAGGAACGACACCAAATAGTCCACCGTTCCAGCATCAGCTTGCTTGCCTTGTGGGGAACGGGGCAGCGTGACACTGAGTTGTTTGGTCTGCTCGTTCCATTCGCTGCTCTTTGCAATTCGTGTCAATCGCATTTGTTGGCTTGCTTTCAGAGAAACAGGAAGTAAACGCGCTCTGCCGTCAGCGACAACGAGTTCGCGCAGACCAACTCGATGACATTCAGCGCGCAATTCACCAACGCGAATGAGTGCTAGTGCTGCTTCAGGAAGTGGGCCGTACCGGTCAATCCATTCATCGCGAATATAGGCAACGTCTGACTGCGTGGTGACTGCAGCAAGCCTGCGGTAGGCATCGAGGCGAGACTCTTCCTTCGACACATAGTCGGTAGGCAAGTACGCATTGGTGGCAACGTCGAGCTTGAGTTCGGGAACAATTGGCGGAATGTCTTCGCCCTTCATTTCAGACACTGCTTCAGTGACGAGCTGGCAGTAC
>JBEAOI010000189.1:0-7859 GCA_041165005.1 Actinomycetota bacterium | reverse complement strand
TTTTTCCTGCAGCACTCAGCGCTACGACTTCGGCGTGCGCATTTCCGGGCTCAAGCGTTGAACCCGTAAACACTTCGCCATTTGGCGAAACAACAACAGCACCAACCCATGGGTTTGGTCGCGAACGCAGACGTGCATCATGAGCAGTGGTGACTGCTAAGCGCATGTGCTGTTCGTCGAGTGTGTTCACGTGTGTTGCCCTTTTGTTGTCGCGCAGTTTGAACAACGCGCAGGGCAGAGCGAAGACGACAAAAGCAACACCGGCATGAGCGAACGCACCGCAAGAAGCGGTTCGTGCAAACGCAAGCGCAACCTTCGCCTTCCTGCTCCCATCCGGACTTTGACCGTCGGCTCTGGAATTTCACCAGATCAGCCCCACGATTGCTCGTGAGGGTCGCGGGCTTTCACCGCCGGTAGGGGATTTCACCCAACCCTGCAAGAAGTACTCACATTGCTATGTGGGTAACAGGATATCGGCGTTATTTTGCTTGGCCTCTACGCGAAGCAGCACGATTACACCGCTCAGAATAAGTACGGCGCCAAATAACTGGCGTGGGCTGAAGTCCTGATTCAAGAAGAAGACGCCGCTGCACAGGGCTACCAATACTTCCCAGGTTTGAACGACTGCACTTTTGCTTGCACCGATCAAGTTCATTCCTGCAAAGAAAATGCCCATCGCACCGATGGTCCCAACAATTCCAATCTCTAGAGCTGGCAACCACACGTCCGCTGTAAACGGCATTGTTGTGGGCAGACCAGGTGGGTCAAGTAGCCATACCACGATGAATGAAAATCCGGCACCGCCAAATATGAGGATGAGTCCAGAAAGCAGATCCGTTTTTGGCATTGACGCTGCAGCAAGCACCGAGTACATCGAGTATGCAAAAGCGCCAAAGACGATGATCGCAACACCTGTTGCTTGTCCGCCAGACAGATCACTTGCACTGAATGCAACTCCAATCAATGTGATTGCAAGGCATGGCCAAATGATTTTTGGTGGTACATGTCGGTAGAACACCCAACCGAATATCACGACCAAGATTGGGTAAAAGTAAAACAGCACCATTGCGAGTCCGCTTGGCAAATACTCAAAAGCAGTGAACATACAAATGCTGTTTGCATACAAACCAACAGCGCCGAGGAGAAACAATCGAAGACTGAGTCGGCGTTCTGGCCATTTGCCAATGCCTATTTTCACCATGCGAACAGCAAGCAGCACAATGACTGCAATGACATAGCGCGATGTCATCAACCCAAAGGAATCAGCTCCATGTTCGGTTGCGTGATACACGAAGATTGGCGTTATGCCGTAGAGAGTTGCGCTGATAAGTCCAAACAGCACTCCAAGGACTCCACGGTTTTTCAACACATGGAAAAACTAGTCGCTGGAGTTAAGGCTTAATGCCTGCGGCTTCGTCGCGTTCACGGTCACGAGAAATAACGCTGCGTGCAATTCGAAAGCCAATGAACGCCATGCCGGCTATCAATATTCCGAAAACAGCTATTTGCATATTTCCGCCACGATCGCCGCTGAGCACTGGCTTGGTGCCACATCCTGGTTTTGGATACAGACCAACACACGCGCTGTAATCCATTCCACCTAATGAGTCGGGAATAGTGGTTGCACTTGTTGGATCAATTGGCTGGGTGGTGTCTGTACTCACCTCTGTATCGTCACACTTCTTGGGCGCAATTGCCAGTCCTCAACTAGGGTCATGTGTCTCTATGGCATCTGAATCCACAATGCAGCCAACCGTTTTGGTGGTGGATTTTGGGGCCCAATATGCCCAGTTGATTGCGCGTCGCGTGCGTGAGGCGCAGGTGTATTCAGAAATCGTGCCGCATCGCATTACGGCCAAGGAAGTAAGCCAACGCAGGCCAATCGGCATCATTTTGTCGGGTGGTCCAGCAAGCGTGCATGTGGAGGGCGCGCCACTTCTCGACCCAGAGATCTACGAACTGGGTATTCCGATTTTGGGCATTTGTTATGGCTGTCAGCTCATTGCTCAGCAATTGGGTGGAGAGGTGGCTCGTGGTGGGCGAGGAGAATACGGGCGAACCACATTGCAACGTATTGCGGGTTCGACTTCGCAGTTGCACGACGATTCAATTCCTGCACAACTCAATGTGTGGATGAGCCACTTTGATGCAGTGTCGGTGTTGCCAAGTGGATTTGTTGCAACGGCAAGCACGCCAGATGCGCCAATGGCAGTCATTGAAAACCCGACTCGCAAAATCTGGGGAGTGCAGTATCACCCAGAAGTTGGACACACCGAACATGGCCAAGATGTGCTGGAACAGTTCTTGCACCGAATTGTTGGCGCAGAACGTTCATGGACCATGTCGTCCATCGTGGACGACCAAGTTGCTGCAATTCGAGAACTTGTTGGCAACGAGCGTGTGATCTGTGGACTCTCTGGCGGAGTCGATTCGGCAGTTGCTGCAGCATTAGTACATAAAGCAATTGGCAGTCAGTTGACATGTATCTATGTAGACATTGGGTTAATGCGCAAGAACGAAAGCGCACAAGTAGTTGAAACCTTCAAGCGCAACATGGGTATTGAACTTATTCATGTCGATGCTGGCGCACGGTTCTTTGAAAAACTCAAGGGAATTACCGAACCAGAAGCGAAGCGCAAAGCAATTGGTGAAACCTTCGTTCGTATTTTTGAAGAACACACGGGCGGAATCACTGATGCAAAGTTTTTGGTGCAAGGCACGCTGTATCCAGACGTGATTGAAAGCGGTGGTGCTGACGGAACAGCAAGTGTGATTAAGAGTCATCACAATGTTGGCGGATTACCAGACGACATGACGCTGAAGTTGTGTGAACCGTTGCGCACATTGTTTAAAGACGAAGTGCGCAAAGTGGGAACCGAACTGGGTTTGCCAGATGAAATTGTGTGGCGTCAACCGTTTCCGGGCCCAGGTCTTGGCGTGCGCATCATTGGTGAAGTCACGCCAGACAAAGTGGCAATTTTGCAAGAGGCCGATGCCATTGTGCGTGAAGAAGTAAAACTTGCAGGGCTTGAGCGAGAAATTTGGCAAGCGTTTGCTGTACTTGCAGATATTCGTTCGGTTGGTGTGATGGGCGACGAGCGCACATACGGTCGGCCGATCATTATTCGCGCAGTAACGAGCGAAGATGCGATGACAGCAGACTGGGCGCGCTTGCCATACGACTTGCTGGAGAAAATGTCTTCGCGAATCATTAATGAAGTGAAAGGAATCAACCGAGTGGTCTATGACGTCACGTCAAAACCACCCGGAACCATCGAGTGGGAATAGGCGAATCAGCCTTATTTATTGGGCTTTTGCCCGAATGACATCAAACCGTAACCTTCGGTAGGATAAGTCCATCATGATCCGTGACGCCATTGGGCGTATACGTCGAAGCGCACCAACTTTGGTGGCCATCATCCTCACCACTTCGGTGGCTGTGGGTTACCCCGTTGCGCCCGTCAACGCCATCGGCAACCTTCCATCAACAGGATCGTCTAGTGACGAACAGCAGCGAGTAAATCAGATCATTGCCGAGCTTGATCGATTGGGTGAACAAATTGATGCTCTTGGCGAAGATTATTCGCTTGCGGTGAACGACATGGAAGACATTGCAATTGAAATCAAGAACACGGAAAAGCGCATCGCTGAAAAAGAAGCCGAACTCGCCACAATGCAAGGCGAATTGAAGCAACTTGCGCTGAAGACATTTACGCACGGGGGACTGTCAAGCGGACTATCGAGCATTTTGGGCTCAACGAGTTCGCTGAGCGACATTGTGCGAAGGAAGTACTTAACAGGTGTTGCATTGAATACCGGAGTTGGAAACACCGACGCGTTGCAAGGCGTCATTGATGACTTAGCAAAAGAGCGCGCAACATTAGAAAAGCAAAAGAAGAAAGCTGAATCTGCGGCAAACTTTGCAGCCTCTCAGTTGGACCGAGCAGAGGCGCTTGCCGCAACGTATGAGGAAAAACAAGCACAGGCAGAGCGTGAACTTGGTGCGGCATTGCGTACCGAACGTCAGCGTCGTGAAGCTGCAGCATTAGATGCTGCACAGGCTCAAGCGGCAAAGTTCAAAGGCGCAAAATACGCCAACGTTGCACCAGCTTCATCAAAGGCAGGGGCTGCTATTCGGGCAGCACTTTCACAGCTAGGTGTTCGCTATCGATTTGGCTCCAAATCGCCTGGCGTTTCTTTTGACTGTTCGGGACTCACATCGTGGGCGTGGGGAGTAGCTGGCGTCGGAATTCCTCGCACATCTCGCACGCAGTACGCGGGTTTGAATCGCATTCCAACAGCTGCCATCCAACCTGGAGACTTGATCTTTAGTGGCTACCCCATTCACCACGTAGCCATGTACTTAGGCAATGGCCAAATGGTGCATGCTCCGCGCACAGGAGACGTAGTGAAGGTGAGTGCGGTGTATTGGTCGCGCATCGTTGGAGTTGTTCGGCCAAGATAGGAAGTATGACTGTGTCGCTTCCGGGTTGGAATCATTCGACGTTTACTCATGCAGATGTGACGCATGAGATCTATCGAAAGGGCACTGGACCTGCAGTCATTGTGGTTCATGAAATTCCTGGCATTACGCCAAAGGTGTTGGACTTTGCTGAACGAGTAGTTGCACAGGGTTTCACGGTGGTTATGCCGTTGCTTGTTGGTGAAGTGGGACGTGAACCGTCGGGCAGTTATATCGCTACATCCATGAGCAAAATTTGCATTTCGCGTGAATTCACCACAATGGCCATGCACAAAACATCGCCAATCATTTCGTGGTTACGCGCGCTTGCACAGCAGATTCACGGTGAGGTCGGTGGTGTTGGTGTGGGTGCAGTGGGAATGTGTTTCAGCGGTGGGTTTGCACTTGGAATGATGGTCGACGACATCATGGTTGCACCAGTGTTGTCGCAGCCTTCGATGCCATTTGCTGTTGGCGCAAAACGATCTGCTGATCTCAACCTCAGTCCAAGTGATGAAGCTCGAGTTATTGAACGTGCGCAGGCAGGGTGCCAAGTTTTGGGTTTGCGATTTACCGGCGACAAGCTCGTTGGCACACGGTTTGAAACATTGCGCAATCTTCTTGGCGATGCGTTTGTTGCCGTGGAATTTGAGTCGTCCACAAAGCAGGATCACTCTGTGTTGACTGAACAAATTCAGGAAGCAGGAGTTACGCGAGTGCTGGAGTTCTTGCAATCAAAATTGCTGAAGTAATTACTTTTCAATTTTCACCACAAACCGAGGGTCGCGAAAACTCTTCAAGCTCTGCAGCGCCTTGCTTGCGGTAGTGCATTCGGTAACGATGTGGCGCGCAAGTCTTCCCTTTGCAGCCTTGGCATCGTGGCCACCAGCTTTTCCTGATTTCTCGTTTAACCCAACAACGAAATACTCGCCGACCATATTGGTGTCAAGAGTGAATGCGGCGCGATGTTCTTGGGGGAGCAGGTCAATCACTACCGCTCCCTTGAATGTCATGTTCAGCGTTTCCGATAACGAGTCGTGCCACCACTTCGAAAGCAAACCAAATGGGGCAAAACGTGCACCCATTTTCAGTCGGTAATCCGGAACTGGGTCTGCAGCACTTACAGCCCCTAGTAAACCTGAAATCACCACGATGCTGTTCAATGCGCGTGTTCGCTGTGCAGACGTAAGCGATGCGAGGTCGAGGTGGTCCCACACCACGCCGGTATACCGTTCGTGTGCGGCAAGCGTTGGAGCGCCACGAAGTGATGAGTTTGCATCTTTGGCACGAGCAAGGTGTGCTTTGCTCACTCCGAGGAGTTTTTCATCACCCCCTTTAACTTTTCTCAATTGATCAACAAGTTCAATTCGCTGAGCGCCAAGTTGCTTTCCAAAAACCCCAGATGATTCGCGCCACTTTGCCGTTGCTGATCCGCCATCTGACTTACCTTCCGAGGGCGGTAACAAAATAAACAGTGATGCCACGACACGAAAGTCTGCCTTACCCATGAGTATCCTTTGGGCATGGCAACCGTAAAACCAGTACAAAGTTGGGAAACCGACTGGGATCACGCCGATCCGGCATACAACCAGAACGCACACCAAATTTGGGACCAGTTGCGCGGCACATGCCCAGTTGCCCACACCGATCGCTATGGCGGAGCGTGGTTGCCAGTAACTCATGCAGACGTCTCTGCAATTGCTCGCGATACCGATCACTTTTCATCTGAAGGCGCAGTGCTTGCTAACCGACCACCTCGTGAAGAGTGGGTGTCGCTTGCCCCTATCGGAGCTGCTCCGCCAATTACCTCCGACCCACCGTTTCACGCAGATGCACGTCGTCTGTTGCTTCCAGCATTCAGCCCACAAGTCGTTGCTGAATGGGAACCAGAAATTCGCCGCCTATGCAACGAACTCATTGACAACATGGGCAACGCCGACACTGTCGATGCAGCGGTGCAGTACGCACAAAACATTCCCGTGTATGTCATTGCGCGCATGCTTGGCTTGCCACTAGAAGACAGCGATTACTTCCGCGAAACCGTGCACATGGTGCTTGAAGAAATTGGTGCCGAGTTCGGAGAGCGCCAGGGTGCCTTCGAAAAACTCGATGCATACCTTTCTATGCATGTGCAAGATCACATCGAGAATCCGAAAGACGATCTCATCGGGTTTTTGCTGAACGCAAAAATCTACGATCAGCCATTGTCGCCACAGCATGTGGTTGGCACCATTATCTTGCTGATGGTCGCAGGTATCGACACCACATGGAGTTCAATTGGTTCATCCATTTGGCACCTTGCACAGCATCCATCCGACTTGCAGCGAATGGTTAATGAACCAGAACTATTGCCAACAGCAATTGAAGAACTGTTGCGCATGTATGCACCTGTCACTATGGCTCGCATAGTTAGTCAGGACACAGAAATTGGTGGATGTCCAGTGAAGCGCGGCGAATCGGTATTGCTTCCTTTCCCAGCAGCAAACCGCGACCCAGAAGTGTTTCCCGATGCCGACAAGGTCATTATCGATCGCGAAGAAAATCGTCACGTCGCTTTCGGCCTTGGCATTCATCGTTGCCTCGGTTCAAACCTTGCTCGTCTCGAACTTCGCGTTGCAGTTGAAGTATTCATTCAACGCTTTCCAAAGTTTGAACTCGCAGATCCAAGCTCGGTTACATGGAGCCTTGGTCAGGTGCGCGGACCACGTAAATTGCCAGTGCGAATTACGCAACGCGCATAATTCGTGTCGCATTCGCAACCACCATCCAGCATTGATCTGGATGCGTTAAACCCAGATCAGCGCGATGCAGTTCTGCATCCAACCGGCCCGTTACTTGTGGTGGCGGGAGCAGGTTCGGGCAAAACCCGTGTTTTAACGCAGCGAATTGCGTACCTCATTGCCAATGGTGCACACCCCATGCACATCTTGGCAATCACATTTACCAATAAGGCAGCCCAGGAAATGCGTGATCGCGTGCAGGCACTGGTTGGTCCGGTTGCCAAGCAAATGTGGGTCAGTACGTTTCACTCCGCGTGTGTTCGTATTTTGCGAGCACAGGCAGAGCACCTTGGATACCCAAAAACATTTTCCATTTACGACCAGTCCGACGCGCAGCGTTTAGTTGGTTATTGCATTCGCGACCTTGGGCTAGATCCAAAGCGGTATAGCGCTCGAGGCGTGCAGGCACGCATCAGTTTGTGGAAGAACGAATTGGTTATTCCACACGATGCTGCTCAGCAAGTGAACAACACGATTGACCAGAAGTATGTCGATGTGTATCGCGAGTATCAAAAGCGCTTAGAGCGTGCCGGCGCTATGGACTTCGACGACTTGCTTACCAACGTGGTGCGCTTGTTCCGTCAACACCCCGACATTCTTCGTGTGTATCAGGAGCG
>JBEAOI010000188.1:0-5040 GCA_041165005.1 Actinomycetota bacterium | reverse complement strand
CCGTTATGAATCGATGCAACGATGATCTCTGGAGAAACCATCGTCTTCACAGACCACACCTCATCAAAAACCCGTGAAATCACTGCCGCATCTGCTGGGGTATGCGCAAGCTGAAATCGCAGAGGATTCGACATTGGTCAAAACTCTATCCATCGGCAAAGATAGGTACATGTCCGTAAAAGTCACCGTTGTTAACCACCCTGTTGCCGCTGAAGCTCTCACCCATCTTCGCGATCAAAATTCGTCAAATCAATTCTTTCGTGCAGAGATGCGCAGACTTTCGCTTGTGGTCATTGCCGAAGCATTGCGCGACGTTCCGACGACAAAAGTCCGCGTGACTACACCGCTGGCTGAAACCGACGGAATCAAAATTGCGCAACGCCCTGTGCTTGTGCCCATTCTTCGAGCAGGCCTTGGCATGCTTCCTGCTGCAATGGAACTACTACCCGATGCAGACATTGCAGTAGTTGGAGTGCAACGCGATGAAGCAACGCATCAGCCGAGTGAGTACGTTGCAAAACTTCCATCACGCCTTGACGGTCGCCACTGCATCGTGCTCGATCCCATGCTCGCCACCGGTGGTTCACTTGAATACGGATGCAAGTTGCTGGCTGCACGCGGAGCCCCACAACCAATCACCATTGCATGCGTGCTTGCAGCACCCGAAGGAATTGCATACTTAGAAAAATCGGGAATGGATTTGCACATTGTCACTGCATCAATCGATGAACGCTTAAACGAAAACGCGTTCATTGTTCCAGGCTTGGGCGATGCAGGAGACCGTCAATTCGGCCCACCTCACTGATCTAGCGATCTGCCTTAACCAATAAACGATGCAACCACATCGTTATACAAATCCAAGTTAATGGTTCGTGTTTTCCCGCTTGTCACTTTCATTGACTCGCGCTTAATTTCGCCACTCCGCAGAACCACCATCTGACCAAATTCTTTATTCACGCATGCATCAACCGCAGCAAGACCAAACCGTGTTGCAAGCACACGGTCATAACTCGTTGGAGTTCCACCTCGTTGCACGTGTCCGAGCTGCACGAGACGAGATTCGTAACCCGTACGCGCCTCAAGTTCAGTTGCGATGACTCGCGATACATCGCCGTTGTAGGCATGTCCGTATTTATCGATCGTTGGTGGCGGAATTTCCAAGGTGTCGGCTTTGGGTTTAGCACCTTCTGCAACAACCACAATTGAGGCATAGCGACCATTGTCGTGACGTCGTTTCACAATTTCTGTGAGTTCAGAAATATCAAAAGGGGCCTCGGGCACAACGATGGCAGTTGCGCCACCGGCAATACCTGCATTGAGGGCGATCCACCCAGCATCACGACCCATCACTTCCACCACCATGATGCGGTCATGACTTTCGGCCGTGGTGTGCAAACGATCAATGGCATCGGTGGCAATCTGTACTGCGGTCTGAAAACCAAACGTCGCATCAGTACCCACCACATCGTTATCAATGGTCTTTGGCACTCCAACGGTTGGCAACCCATATTCTTCGTATAGTCGTGAAGCTACGGTCAGTGAACCATTTCCACCGATCACGACCAAGGAATCAAGTTCCAGATCACGGAAAGCCTGTTGCACATTGGCAACGCCGTCCGGTGAATCAAATGGTCCGCCTCGACGCGTTCCCAAAATGGTGCCACCTCTTGGGGCTATCCCTCTCACATCGTTGGTTTTTAGCAACGCATAGCGCTGCTCAATAACCCCATCCCAAGAGTCAAAAAAACCAATAATTTCAGCACCCAATTGGGTTTCAGCCTTGCGAACGATGGACCGGATGACGGCATTGAGGCCAGGACAATCACCACCGCCCGTTAACACTCCGATTCGCATGAGGTCACCCTATATGTATGTATGACTTTTGTCTTGACAAAAAATTGGCCGAAAGTTCGGACTTCTGTCCGCAGATTGATTATCGTTTTACTCATGGCAAAAACAATCGTTCGCAAAACAACTGAAGCAGCATTGAAGCGTGAAGTAAAAGACATGCGCAAAGTTCTCGCAGATCGATTGTTTGAACTGCGAACCGATGCAGACTTGAGCCAAGCACGTCTTGCTGAAGTTGCTGGTGTGGATCGCAAGACCATCAACAGAATTGAAAACGGACACTTCTCTCCTGCGCTTGACACCATTGTGCGCTTAAGCGTTGCTCTTGGCATTACGCCATCAGCCTTGCTCGCAAACTAATTCACGTCTTAAGACCGGATTTCGTGCACCGTTTGCGCGAAGCGCGAACACGTGTCGGCAATGCCGAGCCAGTACTCAATATTGTTCGCTTCTCTTGCCTCGCAAATACTGCAGTTTGAGGACCCTCCATCGAATCCAAACTGCAGCGCCGCCCCCACAACAACGTCGCGGACATCGTTCGACTGTGCAGTTGGCTGAATGCTTAAGGTCTCCAAATTGTCAACAAACTGGCACAAGTTCACGGCCGGAGCGGCAACCCCGATCTCACGGATCTGATCGAGCTTCACAAGATCGATTCCTGAAAACGAAACAATGAGATTGGCATTCTCAATGTCGAACGCGGTTGCGCTGATTGCTTCTTCTTCAATTTTTCGAATCTCTTCAGGCAATTCTGGTGTTTCTAAACCAGTAATGATTTCAGGCTCGATCAACACACGCACTCGTGCGTCAAACGTTCGACGTTCTGTTGCTAGAGCCGAAGACAGCAGCATGGCCGAGATGACCCCGACTGTTGCATCTCGATCGGACACCAAAATAGTGAAAGCTTCGTACCCCACAGATACTTAACGCACCCGAACCGAATTTGGTGACATCCGCATGAGTGTCAGGTTGTCAAACGGGTGTACCACGTTTTCATTGTACAAATTATGGGACAGAGACTATGGAAACCCCTTTCCACTGCACGGGGAGAGTTTCGATTGACCGCCACCAGCGCCTCTCCAAATCTGATCTACCCTTATATAAAGGGTGTTCCTCCGCTCTGGATATATGGCAAAACACCTCCGAAACGCCTACCCCGCAAGGAATCAGGGCCCTGAGTTGAGATTCTTGACACACCCTGCCGCCAAATGGATAAAGTTGGAGTCTCATATCCAATCAGGGGGACCAATGTCAGAAATTCAAGAGTCAATTAACAACGTCGTGGACGCACCTAAGGGTGTTTCGCGTCGTCGCTTTATCCAAGGCGCTGCAGCAGCTTCAGCTGGTGCCGCAGTCATTGGATTGTCAGCATGTGGCGGAAGTGATTCCGGTGCATCAAAAGGAATTAACGGAACAACACTTCGCATTGCAACTGGTAAGCAAGTACACCCTGCTGCTCCATGGGAAACATCAGACGGAAGTCTTTTCATTCTGAGCAATGTTGGTGAATGGTTGTGCTACCAATTGGCAGACGGAACTCTAGAGCCACGTATCGCCGAGAGCTGGGAAGCAAACGCAGACGCAACTTCTTGGACTTTCAAGATCCGCGAAGGCGTTATGTTCAACGACGGAACTCCACTCACTGTGGACGACATTGTTTACACCTTCACGTCAATATTCACCGCAGACCCATCCCGCTCAAAGGGAATCTTTGAGGGAACCCTTCTTCCAGAGGGCGTAGTCAAGGTTGACGAGAACACCGTTCGCTTCGATCTGTTGAAGCCAACAGGTAACTTCCCATACAGCGTTGGTTCAACTTCGTACGGTATGTGCATCATCAAGAATGGAGCCGATGGCGGTAAAGCATGGACAGAGACCATGATTTCTGCTGGCCCATGGAAGATGGAAAGTTATGTTGAAACTGAAAAGACCGTGTTCGTAAAGAACGAATACTATTGGGACTCAAACTTTAAGCCAGAGTTTGATCGTCTTGAACTGGTTCAGTTCGTTTCACTCGCAACTGCATTACCACAGTTGAACACGGGTGAAATTGACTTTGCTGCGCAGATCAACGCAGCAGATGCTTTGGCACTTGACCAAGAAAAGTTCACCGTTGGAACAGTAAAGGCCGGCGCTGGATTCGCACACGTACACATGCGTTGCAACTTCGGTCCGTTCATGGATAAGCGTGTTCGTCAGGCAGCAGCTTTGACACTTGACCGTGAAGGTTATGTAGCTGGCGTACTTTCAGGCATCGGTGGCGTTGTTGGTAACGACAGCGTGATGGATCCTTACCCAACTGCAGACACCAGCGTTCCACAGCGAACTAAGGACATCGAAAAGGCGAAGGCTCTTATGGCTGAAGCTGGTGTACCAAACGGATTTGACGTGCAGTTGTCATCATGGGCACGTGACGACATCAACAACTACGCCGAGTTCATCAAGACATCATTTGCTGAAATCGGAATCAATGTTGAGTTGGTCATCGACGGTTCAGACGGCGGCGGTTCGGTGTACTACACCTACGACCCATACCCATCCGAGAAGGGCAAAGTATTCGAATACGACAACAACTCGTGGTTGGCTTCGAACCTTGGCATCGTGGACTGGGCAGGTCGTGGTGTTCCAGACCAATACCTCCTCCGCGAATGGCGCTCAACCGCAGACTGGTCAGCAGCACAATTGTGGGATGATGCCCTCGACGCTGCGATTGACGAGTACATCGCTGGAACATCTTTTGAGGTTCAGCAGGCTGCAAGTAAGAAGATTCAAGAGCTCTCTCTTGACCTCACTCCTTACATTTTGGCCTACACGTCTAACCTCGTCACCGCTGGCCGCAAGGGCCTTGAAGGTGTCGTGGTGAACGCGATGGGTCAGATTGACGCTCGTAACGCTAAGAACGCCTAGCACTTCTCCCCGCTAGGGGTGATTCAAGAAAGACCCGGTTCGCATTAGCGAACCGGGTCTTTTTGCGTGTTGGGGTTAACAAAATGATGTTCAGGAAATTAGTCACAATCACCAAGCCCTGTATATGATTTTCACTTCGCATGAAGAAATACATATTGAACCGCTTGGGGCTATCGGTCGTGACAATGTTCATTGTCGCCACGATTGTTTTCTTCCTCACACGCATCTTGCCTGGCAACGTCGCGCGTCGATACTTGGGAAAGAGTGCGACGGAAGAGGATTTAG
>JBEAOI010000187.1:0-8665 GCA_041165005.1 Actinomycetota bacterium | reverse complement strand
CCCAGCATGACCAGAAAAGGCGAAATCTTGAACCAGTCAATTTCTGGACCGACGAACATATTTGCAGCCAACATCATTCGCCTGCCTTGATTTCTGGTTGCTTGTAATTTGAACGGGATTCAACGTGTTCAAGCAATGACTTCACGCTTGGCTCAATGCGATTCAACATTGGTTTTGGATACACGCCGGTGAACACAATTGCAGCTACAAACACCGACAGCAACATTGCTTCTCGTTTGGTGATTTCTGCAAATGATTTATTTGCCTCATCTGGTTCACCGTGGAACACGCGCTGGTATGCCCACAGCAAATACAGCGCGGCAAGAATGACTCCAGTTGTTGCAGCAACCACCCACCAGCGCGCGGTTGGGAATGATCCAATCAAGATGAGGAATTCACCCACGAAACCGTTTAGGCCTGGAAGCCCAATTGACGACAGCATGACCAACATGAAGAAGCCGGCAAAGATTGGAGCAACGGCTTGGATGCCTTTCAATTCTGCAATCACTCGAGTGTGGCGACGCTCGTAAATCATTCCCACCAAAAGAAACAACGCGCCAGTAGAAATTCCGTGGTTCACCATTTGCATGACACCACCGGTAATCGCCTGATTGGTAAGCGCAAAGGTTCCCAACACAATGAATCCAAGGTGGGCAACTGACGAATAAGCAACCAATCGCTTCAAGTCTTTTTGCATAGTGGCCGCAATTGCGCCGTAAATGATTCCGATTACAGCAAGTGTGAGGAGAACTGGCTTTGCCCACACTGCTGCTTCAGGGAATAGGTATACGCCAAAGCGCAACATTCCGTAGGTACCCATCTTCAGCAACACGCCAGCAAGAATGACCGAGCCGCCAGTAGGTGCTTGCGTGTGTGCGTCGGGCAACCAGGTATGCAGTGGGAACAACGGCACCTTCACCGCAAATGCAATAACAAAGCCAACAAACAACCAACGGCCTGTGCTGGTGGCGAAATTGGACTTCTCAGCAATTTCAATGAGGTCGAATGACAAGTGTCCGATATCGCGTCGTGCGAGGAACGCGGTAGCAACAATTCCAACCAACATGAATGCTGATCCGGCCATGGTGTAAATAAAGAATTTCGTTGCGGCGTAAATGCGCTGGTCGTATCCCCATTTACCAATGAGGAAATACATCGGTACCAACACGATTTCAAAAAACACGAAGAAGAGGAACAGATCGAGGCTGAGGAAACTGCCCATGACGCCAGCCTCAAGCACCAACATCCATACCAAGTACTGCTTGTGGTCGTGATGCGGATCAATTCCGATAATTACTAATGGGAACAAGATTCCAGTGAGCACCACAAGGAACAGCGAAATTCCATCCACTCCCAAATGCCAGGAAATTCCCCACTCGCTCACCCATGAATGCTTGGAGACAAATTCAAAACCGGCTGAACCAGTTGGGAATTTGATCAGCATCCACACGCTGAGCAAACCAGTAGCGATTGAGCTCACTAAAGCGACGTTCTTTACGAGCGATTCATTCGATTTTGCTAATAGCGAAGCAACGAGAGCGCCAACAAGTGGAACCAGTACAAGCAGCGTGAGAATTGGAATCGACATCAGGCAATTCCCCTAAAGAAGAACCACGCAAGCAGTGCAACTGCACCAACTGCCATTAGGGCGGCATAGACACGCGTGAAACCATTTTGCGACTTACGCACTTGACCCGCAACATTTCGCACAAGAGTTGCCGTGCCGTTTACCGCGCCATCGACAATGCGTGAATCTGCCCACGCAACAGCATTAAACGCTGCACGTCCAGGGCCACCAACCAATTTTGCTGCTCCAGCGTCGTAGAACCAGGCCTGTTCAAGCACACGTGGCTCCACGGCTTTTGCCTTCTTCTTTCCGTACACCGCAAAGGCAGCGGCAATGCCCGTTACCGCAATTATCACAGCCACCGCCAACAGCACATACTTGTTTTCGTAGGCCCAAGTCTTTGAAATGCTGGCTTCAGACTCTTCAACTACGGGTGCCAACCAGTGTTCAAGGAAGTGAAGCTTCTTCGAAAATGGCAATTGCATTGCGCCACCGACAACCGACAGCACTGCCAACACAACAAGTGGGAACAACATGATCTTCGGGCTTTCGTGTGGCTCAAAGTCACCGTGTGCGCCATGGTCGTGCGCATGGTCTTTCCACTTCGCTTCACCGTAAAACACCATGATCACTTGGCGCGTCATGTAATACGCAGTGAGCAACGCGGTAATCAAACCAACCACATAGAGACCACGGTTGTTCGCATACACGTACAGCAAAATTTCGTCCTTCGACCAGAAACCTGCAAATGGAGGAACACCAGCAATCGCCAACCAGCCGATAATGAACGTGATCGCTGTAACCGGCATCAACTTGCGCAATGCACCCATGCGGCGCATGTCTTGTTCATGGTGCATGCCGTGAATGACTGAGCCCGAACCCAAGAACAACAGCGCTTTGAAAAATGCATGGGTCACCATGTGGAAGATTGCTGCAACATATGCACCCGAGCCAACTGCCAGGAACATGTATCCAAGTTGCGACACCGTGCTGTACGCAAGCACTTTCTTAATGTCGTTTTGGGCAACCGCGATTGTTGCTGCGAACAATGCTGTTGCAGCACCAACACAGGCAATGACCATCGGCGCCCATTCATATGAGGCGTGTAATACCGGGCTCATGCGTGTCATCAGGAATACTCCTGAAGTCACCATGGTTGCGGCGTGAATGAGTGCAGAAACTGGTGTTGGGCCTTCCATCGCGTCTGGAAGCCAGAGATACAGCGGAAGCTGTGCGCTCTTTCCACATGCTCCAACGAAGAGCAACAACCCAATGGCCGTAGCCGTAACCGGTGCAATCACACCGCTGTGGGCTGCTTCATTAATTGATGAGTACGAGACCGAACCAATGGTGCTGAACGCCAAGAACATGGCGGTCATCACGCCGAAGTCACCGATGCGGTTGGTGACAAATGCTTTCTTTCCTGCCACCGCTGCACTATCGCGTGTATGCCAGAACGAAATGAGGAAGTACGAGCAAACACCCACCCCTTCCCAACCGAGGAAAGTAACAAGCAGGTTTTCACCAAGTACCAACATCAACATCGAGAACACGAACAGGTTGAGGTACAAAAAGAACTTAGAGAACTTAGGGTCGCCGTGCATGTACCCAATGGCGTACAAGTGAATGAGCGAACCGATACCAGTGATGAACAGCGCCATGGTGATTGATAGTGGGTCTGCGAGCAATGCAACATCTATGTGCAAGGCGCCGACAGGGATCCATGAAAACAATGTGACTACTTCATGGCGTTCTTCAGAACTGCGTGAGAGCAGATCGAAATACACAGAAACTGTGACGAGGAACGAGGCGATTGGCATTGCAGCTGCAAACCAGCCTGAACGCGGTTCGCCGAGACGACGTCCGAACACCATGAGCACAAGGGCTCCTAGCAATGGAAACGCGGGCAACAACCACAGTGCACTGGTCATGATTAGCCCTTCAATTCCGAAAGGTCGTCAACGTTGACACCTGAGCGTCGACGCATGATGGAAACAATGATGCCAAGCCCAACAACTACTTCTGCTGCGGCCACCACCATGACAAAAAAGACGATTGCTTGGCCATCGATATCGGACATCGCACGACCAACGGTAACGAATGTGAGGTTGACTGCATTGAGCATGAGCTCAATGCACATGAACATGACGAGTGGATTACGACGAACGAGCACGCCAACTGCGCCAATTGAAAACAGCACTGCCGAAAGCACCAGGTACCACGTTGGTGTTGGAACAACGACTAATCCAAACATCACGCCGTCCCCTTTCCAGTGCGACGGCGGGCGAGAAGAACGGTTCCCACAACTGCAACGACCAATAGAACAGATGTGATTTCGAATGCAAAGACGTAGTCCGAGAAAATGGAATTAGCTAATTGCTGAATATTTGCATCTGCATTCTCGCCTGCTACCGGACTAGCAATTCCTGCTCCGCGAAGTCGTAATGCATCCGACCCACTCACAACTGCAGCGGTCAAGAGACCAACCATTCCAAGCCCAACGACTCCCGCAATCCAGCGTTGACCGGTAAGTGGCTCAATTTGAAGATCTTCTGCTCTGTCAACACCAAGCAACATGATGACGAAGAGGAACAAAATAACGATCGCACCCGCGTACACAATGACCTGCACAGCGGCAAGGAACTCTGCGCTTTGAGAAACAAACAGAACAGCAATTCCGAACAGCGTAAGCACGAGACTGAGTGCAGCATGCACCGGATGCTTGCGAAAGATCACACCCAACGCACCAACGATCACCATGATTGATGAGCAAACAAATACGAAGAGCTCCATTTAGTTGTCGCTCTTTTCTGGTGCGCGTACGCCATAACCCAATTCGCCACTCCAGCCCACGACGCCTTGAAATGATGCGTCGCCAGATGGTGCGGTTGCGCGCATCCAAGCTGAGGTATTCACGTCTTCACCTGGACGCCAGTCTTCCCACGGCAAGTGTTGTGGTTTGCCATCGTCGCCAACCAACAATTCGGCTTTCGTATAAATGGCATCTTGGCGATTCGTGAACGAGAACTCAAACAGCTTCGACTCGGTGATTGCCTCAGTTGGGCATGCCTCTACGCAAAGATCGCAGTGAATGCAACGGAGGTAATTGATTTCGTAGATCCAGCCAAAACGCTCGCCAGGCGACGTTGGGTTCTCCGGATTGTTATCTGCTCCACGAACGTGAATGCATTTTGCAGGACACACCGCAGCACAGAGTTCGCAGCCGATGCACTTTTCCATGCCGTCTTCATAACGATTCAATACATGGCGACCGTGCAAACGTTCAGGCTTTGGAATCTTTTCGTCCATTACCTCGGCGCGCTTACTCACTTCGCCGTTCTTGGACTTCTTTAGTGCACGTCGACGTACACGACCACCCGAATACTGCGTGGTTACTTGGTTCTTGCCGCCGCGTTGACGAGCGGTGATGAGGAATCCCCCGAAGTAACCCATTAGAACATTGACCCTTCTGCTTCGCGCTGCTTACTGCTCACCGTAAACGATCGTTGCAACAACGCGTAGCAAACAATTAATGCCAACACTGAAATACCGGTGACCACAACGATGTTCCAACCTTCATTTCGACCCAGTCTTTGCGCTGCAAGCAACATGAACCATCCAAGCGAAGATGGGATCAAGATTTTCCAACCGAAATCCATAAGTTGGTCGTAGCGGAAACGCGGAAGCGTTGCACGTAGCCAAACATAGGTGTACAGGAACACCAGCGTTTTGAGAAACAGCCACAAGGTGCCTTCAAGAGCATTTGGAATCAATGGAATATCGATCACGGTGCTGCCAAAAGCAATCGGTTGTGGGCCACCGAAGAACAATGTGACCATGAGTGCGCTCATCGTTACCGTGTTCATGAACTCGGCAAGATAGAACAACGAAAAGCGAATTGACGAGTACTCGGTGTTAAATCCACCGACGAGTTCTTGTTCCGCTTCCACCAAGTCAAATGGTGGACGATTGAGTTCTGCGGTTGCGGCAATGAAGAAAATGATGAACGGCACAACACCTGTAGCTACGACATTCCAATTACCAAGTGATGACTGTGCACTGACAATGCCGCTGGTTGACATGGTCTTTGATACCAAGATGACCGCAGCAAGCGAAAGACCAAGTGCTGCTTCATAGCTAACCATCTGCGCAGATGCGCGAACTGAACCAAGCAATGGATACTTCGAACCGCTGGACCAACCAGCCAGCATGATTCCGTATACCGCGATTGCAGAAATAGCAAGCGTGAACAAGACGCCAATCGACGGATCTGCAAGCTGCACTCGCGTGGTGTGACCAAACCAGGTAACGAGGCCATCATTGTCGCCACGGAAATCGCCACCGAGCGGAATGATGGAAAACGAAAGGAACGCAGGCACGAATGCGAGGAACGGTGCAATCTTAAAGACAAATGGGTCTGCACGATCTGGAACTAAGTCTTCTTTGAAGAACAATTTGATTCCGTCAGCAAGAGTTTGCAGCAATCCGAAAGGGCCTGCCTTGTTTGGACCAATTCGGTTACCCATTCCAGCAACAACTTTTCGCTCGAACCACACCATGAGCATGGTGGCAACTAGGCCAGTTACGAACACCACCAAAACCTTCAGTACAACAATGAGCAATGGCGTCCACAGAAGGTCACCTTTCAGCACTGGGTCAATGGCGAGCAATGAGATCATGCGAGTTTCTCTATTCGCACATCAACAATGTCTGCGTGTACATCGAAAATTTCGCGGGCATCATTGCCAGGTTGATTGAATGGCAACCAGGCAGTTCCGCGCAACACATCTTCTGACGTGGTTACTGGTAACACTGCAGTTGCCTTCGTGGAAATCACTTGCACATTCGCGCCAAGATCTACGCCAATTCGAGCCAGGTCCAATGGATGCACTACTACTGTTGCCCCTGTTGCCAATTGCGCAAGCGACGGGCTCTTTGCTGTACCGACAGCGGCGTCGTACAACTTGCGGAACGAAACAATTCGGTAGTCGTATGAATTTCGATCCTGCACCGCCAGAGTTGAGCGACTGAGCGTCAATGGTGCCGGATGATTCATCATCACACCGTCGTGACGCAAGGCCTTGGTGTTCACTGCCGGAGCAAACTGTGCAACGGTGTTCGCCAGTTTTGCAGTTACTTCCTCAACCGAACCCACGCCGAGATCTTTGCCCAACGCGGTTGCAAGTTCTGCTGCAATCATCCAGTCAGGACGTGAAGTTCCTGCAGGTGTGATTTTCTGAGCAACGTTGCTGATACGACCTTCAAGGTTTGTGGTGGTTCCGTTCTTTTCACCAAATGCTGCGGCAGGAAGCACAACATCTGCCTGCGATGTTGAAGGCGTCATGAACGTGTCAATGGAAATGATGTTTCGCGCACCAGCAAGACCGCGACGTGCAAGGTCTGCATCCGGAACATCACTCATTGGGTCGGCGCCCAGCAACACCAAAGTGTCTATTTTTCCTGCAGCTGCAAGTTCCAAAATTTCTGCGGTGTCTGCTGCACCATTTTGCGGCGAAAGACCTGCAGTGATTGCACCGCGCACGTTGCCGCGACGTAACACTGGAAGCACTTTTGCCTGTGGTGCAACATGCAAAATTTCGGCAAGCGCCAACACCGTTGATTCGGCGCTTTCCGCCAAATTCATGCGACCAACAATGACCGAAACCGAGCCACTGCCAATCTGCTTCAAGATGACTGGGTCGAGACCCGCATTGATCGTTGATGCAATTTTGCCTGGTTCGACCAACACGCTCTTCCAAGCACTTGGCGTAAGTCCAGTAGGTCGCGAAGTGATCTCAACCACTTTTGACTTGCGCTTTTGGGCAACATCACGAACGCGTAGGTAGAGAACCGGAAGTTCTTCTTTCAAATCTGGAGACAGCAAGATGATGGTGTTTGCAGCAACTGCTTCATCAATAGATGCTTGTGGCAAGGCAAAAACTTCAGCTGGCAGCCCGTCTGCAAGTTGAGCGTCGCGTTGGTTTACGCCCATGGCATCGGCAAGTTGTGCCCAGGCAAATGCGTCTTCGTTCGTTCCTCGAGCCCCACCAATAATCGCTACCGATTCAGGCGACACTGCGAGCGACGTACGCAACATGCGTGCAGCGGTATCAAGTGCGCTTGACCAAGTAGTTGCGACGTGGTTGCCCTGCGCATCTTTCACGTACGGAGTTGTTAACCGCTCTTCGGAATTCACCGATTCGAAGTTGAAACGACCTCGGTCGCACAACCATCCCCAGTTCACTGGGTCAATGTCAACACCCTGATAACGAACCAATTCGTCGCGACTGCTTTGCACCACCGTGCGACATCCAACTGAACACGTTGTGCAGGTGCTTTCCGTCTGGTCCAAGTCCCAAGGACGCGCCTTAAAGCGATATGGCTTCGCAGTTAATGCACCTACTGGGCAAATCTGCACCGTATTACCTGAGAAATAGCTACTGAATGGCTCGTCTGGGAAGGTCATTACCTGCGTGTTATTGCCACGACTGGTGAATGAAATCAGTGCATCACCAGCAACTTCATCAGCAAAGCGCGTGCAACGATCGCACAAAATGCAACGCTCGCGATCCAAAAACACATTGTCGCTAATTGGAATTGGTTTTTCGTAGTGGCGCTTTTCTTCTACATAGCGACTCTCACCAGGGCCATGGCTAAATGCTTGATCCTGTAACGGACACTCGCCACCCTTATCGCACACTGGACAATCGAGCGGGTGATTTGCGAGCAACAATTCGAGCACACCTTCTTGAGCCTTCTTCACTTGCTCAGTTTCGGTGCGAACTACTTGGCCTTCGGCAACAGGTGTCATGCACGACACCACCATCATTGGACCTCGTGGACCTTCAACTTCAACTAAGCACTGACGGCACATGCCAGCTGGCGCCATACGTGGGTGGTAGCAAAAACGTGGAATGAAATCGTTTGACTTATCGGCTGCAGCAATGATCAAGTCGCCCTTGCGCGCAGAAACGACTTTGCCGTTAATGGTGAGGCTGACTGCGTTTGGGTCGACAGGAGTTGTATTTGTTGGATCAACAGTGGTCATGATGCAGCTCCAACGGCAGTAACAGGAATAGTGATTCGCTTGGTCACGCG
>JBEAOI010000186.1:0-6393 GCA_041165005.1 Actinomycetota bacterium | reverse complement strand
AGGCCGCGAATTTCTGTATCAATGTCGTTGCCAAAGCGATCCCATGCCTTCACATGAATGCGCGTGTTTCGCGCAACTTGGCCACGAATGCCGGGCACCGACAAGCAGCCTTCCATGTTGTCGAACTTGTCGTCATCGAGGAATCTGATTACCGGGTTGACCAACACGGTAAGTGGAACGCGCGGCTTGTATGGGTAGCGCGGGTTGTTCTCTACTTCTACGGCGCAAATGCGCTGGTGGCGAAGCACTTGCGTTGCTGCAAGACCAGCACCATTGGCATGACGCATAGTTTCGATCAAATCATCAATGAACTGCTGCACCTCAGCCGATGCAAGCTCTTCGCGAGTTACTTCCTTCGCGACAATTTTCAGTTCTGGGTGACCAACAGTTGCAATTGGGAGAATAGCCATAGTGCTTACAGTGTAACGACAGCAGCAATTGCGTTGCGAAGCCCTGCCACCACGTCACCAATTTCGGCGTGCTGGAAGTTGGCCACCACTTGCTTTCCGCCCACCCACACGTCGCGCACATCGCTTGGCGCAGCCGAATGCACAATGTGCGCTGCCCCGTTTGCACCATCGAACGAGGCAAGGCGAACCGAGTCGAGCGACAGCGCAATGAAGTCAGCCGGTGCACCAACTTGAATGCCATGAACACCCCAGCCAAGTGATGTCGCACCAACTGAAGTAGCGGCTGCCAGCAACGAACTTGGCGTGTGCAATCCACGCTTACCCGTCACCAGGCGCTCGTCGGTTTCAATTGCACGTGTCTCTTCAAACATGTCAATGAAAGCATTCGAGTCGGTGCCAAGTGACAACGTGGCTCCCGCGTCACGAAGCGCTGCAGCAGGGCCAACGCCATCGGCAAGGTCGCGTTCGGTGGTTGGGCACAAACACACGCATGTATGTGACTTTCCGAGCAATGCAATGTCGGTGTCGGTGAGATGCGTTGCGTGCACCGCAGTCATATGCGGGCCGAGCAGACCAACGTTGTCAAGCACTTGCGTCGGTGTCATACCAGTTGCGGCAACACACGCAGCATTTTCTGCAGGCTGTTCTGAAACATGAAGATGCACAACTTTGCCGTGGCGGTTAGCAACCACCTCTTCAAGCTCTCGTGGGTGTACTGCACGCACACTGTGTGGCGCCATGCCTACTGTCCAACCGTCTCCACCTTCGCCTAGTGCATCTACGCGGTCAAGCCATGCGTCAATATTTCCGTCCGAGAATCGCTTTTGTTCTGCAAGTGGTTCTGGTTTGTCGAGTGCGGCGTGCAAGTACGCAACATCTAGCAACGCGATGCGAATTCCTGCACGCTGTGCTGCTTGCACCATTGCAAGTCCCATTTCGTTTGGGTTCTTGTATTTCGTTCCGTCTGTGTTGTGGTGAATGTAATGAAACTCGCCTACTCCAGTGATTCCCGACAGCGCCATTTCGGCAAACGTCATGGTGGCAAGTTCGCGATACGAATCTGGAGTTAACCGATTCGCAATTTCATACATCGGCGTACGCCACGACCAAAAGTCACCAGTGCCACCATGTGTTCGGCCACGCAACGCGCGATGGAATGCATGGCTGTGTGCATTCACTAATCCAGGCATCACCACGCCTTGCACAACAACATCGCCGTCTTGCTTGGTGGCATTGTCTTCAACCGCACTAATTACGCCATTCGACACCGTGATGCGCACATTGGCAACCGTATGCTCGGCGCCGCGCCAAGCCCACTGTGCAAAATAAGTGGTCATTGGTTTGGTTTAACTCTCTCGCATTGGCAAGCGCACACCGCGCTCATCGGCAACATCAATTGCGCGCTGATAGCCAGCATCAGCGTGGCGAATGACGCCCATACCTGGGTCCGACAACAACACGCGCGACAGTTTCTCGGCAGCCAAGTCGGTGCCATCGGCAACAACCACCATGCCTGCGTGAATACTGCGGCCAATTCCCACACCGCCACCGTGGTGAATGCTCACCCACGTTGCGCCTGCTGCCGTGTTTACTAATGCGTTCAGCAACGGCCAGTCGGCAATGGCGTCTGAGCCGTCGATCATGGCTTCGGTCTCGCGGTATGGCGAAGCAACCGAACCAGAGTCCAAGTGATCGCGACCAATCACAATTGGCGCCTTCAATTGACCCTTGCGCACCATTTCGTTGAAGCGAAGTCCAAGGCGATGACGCTCGCCATAACCAAGCCAACAAATTCGCGCAGGTAAGCCCTGGAACGCAATGCGCTCTTTGGCCAATCGCATCCACTTGTGCAGGCCGTCATCATCTGGGAATTCTTCAAGCACTGCTTTGTCAGTTGCTGCAATGTCTTCTGGATCTCCGGACAGCGCGACCCAACGGAATGGCCCGCGACCTTCGCAGAACAACGGACGAATGTATGCAGGCAAGAAACCCGGGTAGTCGAACGCGCGGTCGTAACCGCCTAGTTGTGCTTCACGGCGCAATGAGTTGCCATAGTCAAACACTTCGGCACCTGCATCCATGAATCCCACCATTGCTTGGCAATGCGCAGCCATAGCAGCACGTGAGCGGCGAATGAACTCTTCTGGGTTCTTCTTCAACATTTCTTGTGCAGCATCGTCGCTTAGGTCGTTCGGCATGTACGACAGTGGGTCGTGCGCACTGGTTTGGTCAGTCACAATGTCTGCAGGGAAACCCATCTGTAACAACCTTGGAAACATGTCGGCGGCATTGCCAACAACCCCAACTGAGAGCCTGCGCTTTTCAGCCTTAGCTTTTTCACATCGTGCAACTGCATCTTCAAGCGAGTCGGCAACTTCGTCCAAGTAACGCGTTTCAACGCGACGATTTACTCGCCACGCATCAACATCAATACACAGTGCAACACCGTCGTTCATGGTGACGGCAAGCGGTTGTGCACCACCCATTCCACCAAGACCAGCAGTGAGGGTGATGGTTCCAGCGAGTGTGCCATTAAATTTGCGACGTGCAATTTCAGCGAAGCACTCATACGTGCCTTGCAAAATTCCTTGTGTGCCGATGTAAATCCACGAACCGGCAGTCATCTGGCCGTACATGGTGAGACCCATTTGCTCTAAGCGACGGAACTCGTCCCATGTTGCCCAGTCGCCTACCAAGTTGGAGTTCGCCAACAACACACGTGGCGCCCATTCGTGCGTGCGAAACACACCAACGGGTTTGCCCGACTGCACCAACATGGTTTCGTCTGGCTTCATGGTTTGCATGGTGCGCAACATGGCGTCATATGCATCCCAACTGCGCGCAGCGCGACCCGTTCCGCCGTACACAACCAAATCGTCTGGTCGTTCGGCAACTTCTGGATCGAGGTTGTTTTGCAACATTCGATACGGGGCTTCAATTTGCCAGTTGGCACATGACAACTGGGTTCCGCGAGGGGCTACTACTGGGCGTGGTCCTGACATAAGGCTTCTAGTCTCGCCTATTGCCTAGCGTCGAGGCAATACGGCATTGGCCCGTGCAACCAGCCCCGGAATGAGCGAATAATCGCTCGGGCTCACTGCTACTGCACCA
The DNA here is from genome assembly GCA_041165005.1 of Actinomycetota bacterium. Classification (GTDB taxonomy): domain Bacteria; phylum Actinomycetota; class Acidimicrobiia; order Acidimicrobiales; family Ilumatobacteraceae; genus UBA3006. The sequence goes on along the minus strand of JBEAOI010000186.1, from coordinate 2,872 downwards.
TCAATGCCAATCTCTGCACGCGCACCAGCCAGTTCGGCACGTGAAAATACTTCAAGTACCGCAGCCCGTAGAGCTTCAAAGTCTGCCGTGCGCACTTTGGAGACATGCATTGGCGTTGCAGGAACGTGTGGACCATGCCCCACGATGCATAGACCATTGGTCAGCGATGGACGATGCCGTTGAAGTAATTGAAACGTGCCTGGGTCAATGGATGCAAAGTCTGCACGTTTGTCTTGCAAAAATTGCAGACTCTTGGCGTGACCTTCGCTTTCAACATATGGCAGCACATACGAAGCATCTGCGCCAATATCACTCAGTGCCACACCAAGGCTGCACCAGCCACTCAAACTTTGCGTGTTAGTAATGACAGGCTGCAACCCGCGAACTTCGCTAAGTGATGTAATGCCAAGTTCTTCGCGAGCAACAATTACTGTTCGGTACCAGCCACGATCATCACTGATGCCCGTCCATTTCATCGTGGCGACAATGTCTACGTAGTCGTGCAGGTCTTCAACAAACGGTAAACCGCATGACTGACTAAAAAACGTTGCTTCGTCTTTCCACATCTGCATTAAGTGCGCATGAATCGAACTCTCAGGGAAAGCCGGCTGCGACGAATCGCCAAGCTTTGAAAACGCTTCGCTCAGTGCGTCAAGTACCGCCTTAGTTGAAGCATGAACTTCAGGAAAGTCGTACATCGGCAGCGAATTGCTGCGCGTCATTTAGTCAGCCGCAACAAATTTTGCCTGGGCGAACACCGCACGCACCCGGTCTTCAAAGTGCTCAAGTGGCAACGTGTCGTAGTTCGGGTCAAACGCTTTCTGATCCCATTCGTCAGCAAACTTTGCTGCCAAGTCGTATGCAGGATGCCCTTCATGCTTCTTGCGGGCATCAGGGTTCATACCGAAGTGGCCGTAGTAATGCTTGCCCTGAAAATCTTGATGCGCCTCAATCATGAAATGCACTTCCGGGCGAACATATGGCTTCAAAATCGCAGCAGCAATTGCTGGGTGGTTTGGCACGCTGATTGCCTTGCCAATGTCGTGACACAGTGCCGCAACCACAACTTCATCGTCTGCACCTGCACGCTCTGCCAAGGTGGCAGTTTGCAAGGCGTGCGTAAGTTGGTCGGTAACGAAACCATCAACAATCGTGTTCATGCCGCGCAACATGTTCAGAATTCCTTCGGCAACGCGCGGCTGGTTTTTCGCGGTTTCCGCGCCAATGTTTAGCCACTCTTCTTTAGTCGACACATCCATGCTGGTGAAGGTTGCATTAGCCATGCGCATAGTCCACCAGTGATTGGCGACCGAGTCAAGTGAAGATGAGTTAAGTGGCTGATTTAGGCGTCAACGCGGTCGCCCGCAAGGCGCTTGCCCACTTTTTGCGTGCGGGCCATCTGCTTGAAGATGTTTTCGCGGGCACGCTCGGCCTCATCACTCAGACCAGTCACTTGCTCCAACTTCCAGTGGCGCCTAATGCACGGCTCAAGAATTTGATCGTGGTGAATGAGCAAGTCGTAAATGCCAACTTTGGCAACGGCCTTTGAAATGCGATCAAAATCTGGAATGCCAAGACCCGGCATCGCAAAGGTGCTGACCGCACGGTCGAGCCCAAGCACAGTTGCGGACGGATCAATTTCAAATGCAGCCGCAGTGAGGTCGCGATAGAACAAGTAGTGAAGGTTCTCATCGTTGCCTACGCGCGACATGATGTCGGTGCCAACTGGGTCGGTCATGAACTTGCCCGTGTTGCGGTGCGAAATTCGCGTTGCCAGTTCTTGCATGCTTACGTATGACAAGGCTTCAAAGGCATCGTGTGGTGCTGGCACCTGACCGGAACGAACCTGAATCATGCGAGCGCGCTCGAGTTGCACGGGGTCTACCGCACGAGTCACGGTGAAGTAATCGCGCATCACAATGCTGTGACGACCCTCTTCTGCTGTCCAGTTGCGAGCCCACGCGCCAAACGCTGTGTCACTGCCGAACAAGCGATCGATGTCGCGGAAGTAATACGGCAAGTTGTCTTCGGTGAGCAAATTCAAATACAGCGCACCACGAACTGCTTCGTCTATATCGCTACCAGCATCACCAAAGTCTGCGTCTTCTGGAACCCATTGGTGATTCGGATCGAAATCTTTGCCACGGCTGTACGGCACCATTTCGTGTGGAAACCATTCCTTGGCAACGCCCATGTGACGTTCAAGCAATTTCTCGGCAACTGGCTCGAGTTCAGCAATCAACGTCAGGTCATTCATGCAATAACCCTACTCGCCTGTTTCAGTCTGAAGGCGTCGCACCAATCGCGCAAGTGGCTCGCGAAAATCGGGCAATATCGCCATTCCCTCTGCAATCATCCTGCCGTTATGCAATACAGAGTTGGCTGGTCGTTTTGCGGGACGTGGCGGTTGCAAGTCACTCGTAGCAATTGGTTTCACTTTTGCTGCATCCATTCCTGCAGTTAGGAGTACCTCACGAACAAATTCGTACCAACTGACCACACCTTGGTTGGTGACATGCCAAATTCCACCAAGACCACTGGTTGCAATGTTCACAATTGCTTTTGCTGCATCATCGGCAAATGTTGGATTGCCAATTTGATCATCCACAAATTTCAGCTCTGACATGGTTGCGCCAAGTTTCAAAATGGTCTTCACCATGTTGGCGCCATGGAAACCGCACACCCACGAAATGCGCACGATCGCATCTTGCTCACTCATTGCTTGTTCGCCAGCAAGCTTGCTAGCGCCATACGCGCTTTGCGGGTTAGGCACGTCGTCTTCGTTGTACGGAGTTGGCTTACTGCCATCAAATACGTAGTCAGTGCTGATGTACACCACTCGCGCGCCAACAGCATGTGCGGCATCGGCAAC
>JBEAOI010000185.1:0-4361 GCA_041165005.1 Actinomycetota bacterium | reverse complement strand
CAGACATTCAACGCGCAGCACAACTACTCGCCGCTGCAATGCGCCCAATGATCATTGCCGGCGGTGGCGCACTCGGTACCGGAGAACTCATTTCCAGTATCGCTACTGCAATCGACTCACCAATTGTGCTCACCGGGAATGCAAAAGGTGAAGTGGACTCAACACACCCACTGTGTGTTGGTTCGGCGCTCGTTATTCCTCGAGTGCAAGAAGAAATTGAACAGTCCGACGTGGTGCTGGTTGCAGGTTCAGAGCTTTCTGATGCCGACTTGTACAACGGGGGTCGTGCGCTGCAATTCACGGGCAAAGTCATACGCATCGACATTGATGCAGAGCAGATGCAACGACGTGTGATGCCAGAAATTTCCCTACTTGGCGATTCGTCCTTAACACTTTCTTTGCTTGCACAAGAACTGAAAAGCCTTGGTGTTTCGTCATCAAATAGCGGGTCTTCACGTGCCACAAATTTGCGACTGTCTGCGCGGGCGGGAGTTCGTCAAGACCTACTTCCTTGGATCGATGCGATGGAACAAGTTATTCCGAAAAGAACCATGGTTGCAGTGGATTCCACACAACTTGCTTACGCAGCCCACACGGTTATGGCGTGCGATTCGCCGCGCTCATGGTTGGCACCATTTGGATTCGGCACTCTTGGTTGCGCGCTGCCAATGGCAATCGGCGCAGCAATTGCAAACCCAGTAACTCCCGTGCTCGCAATTGTTGGAGATGGTGGATGGTTGTTTACCGTCGCCGAAATGGCTGCTGCAATTGACGAAGGCGTCGACATCGTGGTGGTTCTATGGGACAACCGCGGTTACGCACAAATTCGTGAGTCGTTCGATGACGTTCATGCTCCGCGTATGGGCGTTGACGTTTCATCTCACGACCCAACAGCTATTGCACGTGGGTTCGGATGGAATGCAGTTGATGTCACCACTGTTGAAGCGTTTTCAATTGTGCTCAAAGAAGCCTTCGAACATCGCGGCGCGCACTTCATCCGCATCAGTGTTTCCTAAGCCATGGCGTTAAAGAGGTCGATCGGAAAAAACTTTCGCTCCGTATGGCTATCGGTCATGGTGTCAAGTGCTGGAGATGGAATGTTCCTCACCGCATTCCCACTACTTGCAGCAATCCTCACACGTGATCCCGTACTTATCGCAGGCGTCACCATTGCTTCACGTTTGCCATGGTTGATGTTCTCGCTCTTTACCGGTGCACTTGCCGACCGAATGGATCGAAGGAAGCTCATGATTGGCGCCGATCTCATTCGGCTTGTCATTGTTGGGCTCCTTGGCGTTGCAATTCTCACCGACGTTGTGAATATTTGGATGCTGTACCTCAGCGCATTTCTCCTTGGAACCTGCGAAACACTGCATGTCAATGCCGCACAGGGCCTTATTCCGGCAATCGTTAAACCAGAAGATTTGCTTGAAGCAAACGCCCGCTTCGCCAGCGGACAAATCGTTGCCGCACAGTTCATTGGCCCACCACTTGGCGTCGCGATGTTTAACGCATCAATGTCGTTGCCATTTCTTGCCGATGCTGCAACGTTTGCCGGATCAGCTGCACTCGTTGCTCGCGTGCCCGACGAACACGCAGTTGAGCCACCAACAACCAAGATCCTCCAAGACATTAAAGAGGGCATTCGCTACACGATTGAAACACTGTCACTGCGCAGGCTCACCGAAATTCTTATGGTGGTAAACTTTTTCTACTTCGCCGCTAACTCGCTCTTGGTGTTGTACAACGAAGACTTACTCGGTGGAAACAAAGTCACCTTTACTGCCCTTTCGGTGGGTGCCGCATCGGGCACGGTGATAAGTCGTTTCTTCCTTGACAAAATCACCACAAAACTTGGAAAAACTCGAACCCTGCAAGTTTCGCTGTGGGCTTGGGCGATTGCCACCATTGGGTTGGCCATTGCCTGGGAACCAATTTTGGCAATTGCAATGCATCTCGTTTTGGGTCTTGGCTCGGGTTGGTGGATTGCATTGAATACCACGCTTCGACAACAAATCACTCCAACCCGCATGCTTGGTCGCATGAATGCGGTGTCGCGCACCGTTACGTGGGGAATTGTTCCCTTCGGAGCTCTCTTTGGTGGTATCGCGGCACGAATTCTTGGACTTCGTGGTCCATTCATCATCTCGGCAGTTGTCATGACAAGTTACGCACTTTTTGCCAAACGTTTACTCAAACCTGTTGAGCATGCCATCACCCAGCAAGACATTCGTGCTTGACTAAGTTGATGCGCTTTCTCCCCTCACTCAACCCAACGCGCAAACGAATTCTTCTTTCCACTTGGGGCCTTTTTGCTGGACTCTCGTTACTTCTTGTAACGGCGGGTTTATTCAGCACCATGGTTGGCATTCGCGCCGAGTTGAAACAACTACCCACCATTGTGAGCGGTGGAATTACCACCGCGTACTACGCCGGCTTCCTTCTTGGTTCGTGGTACACATTGCGTGCACTTGCACAGGTTGGTCACATTCGCGTGTATGCAGCGCTTGCATCACTACTCAGTGCTTCAGTGCTGGTAAGCGGAGTATTTGATTCGCCAATTGTGTGGATCATTATGCGAGTGAGCACCGGCTTTTGTTATGCCGGTCTGTATGTTGTTGCCGAGTCTTGGCTGAATGGGCTTGCAACCAATACATTCCGCGGTCGTTTGCTCGCGGTGTACAACGTAGTGACAGTAGGCGCATATGGCGCCGGGCAGTTGTTGGTGTTCAATTTTGATGCACGAAACCTCACGGGTTTTGCGTTTGCCGCAATGATCGCATCTCTCGCGGTGATCCCTGTATCAATGTCGGAACAAGCAGCAACACCAAGTATCGACAATCACGAACACATCACGTTGCGCGAACTTGCGCGAATTGTTCCCACGGGGTTTGGAACCATCTTGCTTGTTGGTCTTGCTCACGGCGGAATGCTTGGTATGGCCGTCATTTACGCCACGCGAGAAGGCTTAAGCATCGGTCGAACCGGTGTACTCGTGGCGGTTATTCAACTTGGTGGCATGGCGTTGACATGGCCAATTTCATCTGCGTCCGACGACATTGATCGGCGCATCATTGGTCTTCTCATTGCGCTTGGAGTAATGGTGATGAGCGTTGTCATGTTGTATCAATCTGCAGACAGCATCTGGACCATTGTGTTGCTGTTTGTCATTGGAGGTCTCAGCTTCCCGCTGTATGCAATAGCCAGCGCCTATACCAACGACTGGGTTTCTCCCGAACAAATGGGTGCTGCTGCGTCTCAACTTGTCACGCTCTATGGGTTTGGCGCAATGATCGGACCTCTACTCGCTGCACCTTTTCTTGACATTCTTGGCACCGATGGATTCGCATGGTCAATCATTGCCTTCCACGCAACCGTGCTGCTCTTCCTCGTGTATCGCATTCGTGCATGGCATGCGCCAGTGACGACTAAACATTGGGACGACGTGTCTTTCCACGGTCGTGCATTTTTTGTTCCTGCAACTATTGCGTCACTCGGTGTTACAACGAAGGCAAAGCCGAAGAACGTTCAGCAGTAACTACGCCTTGCGAGGTTTGCCAATCCTCACGGATACGCCAGGCGAAAACATCACGTGGGCTTCACCTGTTGGCGTGGGCAAACCTGCTGCTGTAACCAAATGATCATCAAGGCCAACAATGCTGGCTTCATACAGTTCCCATGGTTCGTGATCAACTGGTGCATAACGAAGACGTCCGCCGAATCCTTGGGAGAACAGTCCCCATCGCGCAGAAAGAAAGTGCGCCAAGTCACCAGGCGATTCAATTCGTTCTCCAATGGACAACTCAATATGTGAAGACGACCTTGAAGGCCAGCGTCGAGCAACTGAAGTCAACAGTTTTGATTCAACTTTTTTATGTGAAGCCTTTCCCCAGCAGTAGGGAATGAAATATGTTGTGCGAGCAACAAATGCCGGAATCAGTCTGTTCACATCGAGAGAAAAGAACCACACACCCGGCACGCCATTGCGCTTCACATAGGTGCGCACATTCACTTCAGGAAATGAGCCGAAATACGGCACAGGCGGAATAAGCGGGAACGAAATATTGCGCATTGAAAACGGAATCAAGCCCACCCAGGCTTTGCCGTCAAATGTGTCGACTTCGATACCTTCAGGCAATAAAGCCTGAACCACCGCAGGTTCATATGCCCAGTGGATATAGGCAAGGTCGCGCCACTGCTGTTTCATGACGGGACGCTTTACTGGTGCAGGGCAAACCACGTGTGACACAAAGTGAACCCTACGCACAGCAATTGCTGCACGCGCTGTTGTACGGTGAACTCATGGCCAGATATGTCACCACAATTCCCAGTTCAATGTCACCAGAACAAGCATTTGCCTA
>JBEAOI010000184.1:0-9485 GCA_041165005.1 Actinomycetota bacterium | reverse complement strand
AGCACGCGATACATGTCGAATGGTTCTGCATCAAGCTGAATATCAAATCGCTGCGACAACACCACTTGGAAAATGTCTCCAGCACGAATGTATTCCTTTGCCGACTCCACCGAACGCTGGTAGTCGGAACCATTCACAGGTGCAACAAACTGCTGCTTCTTGTCATCTTCAGTAGGGGGCTCAACCGGCAAATACGACAGCGGTTTTGTAAGGTCGGCAACTGCGCGATGAATGCGCGCAATGGCTTCGTCGTAAGCAGCATCAATCTGCGCTGTAGTCAATTCAAAAACGGGAACACTTTCCAACAGATACACACGTTGCTTCCAATGGTCAAATGCTGCAAGCGAACCAATCATGCACATCACTGCATCAGGAAGATTGCGATCATCACGAGGAATGTTTGGCAACTGCTCAACTTCACGCACGACGTCGTACCCCAAGAACCCCATGAGCCCACCCTGCAACGGTGGAAGTTCAGGAAACAATGGAGCCTTGTATACGGCGAGCAGTGATTCCATTGCTGCCAACATTCCGTCAGCAGTATTCACACTGCGCGGAAGAGTGCCGTCAATGGAGATAGATCCGTTGCGAAGCGTCAGCGTTGCAAGTGGGTCACGACCAACAAATGAATAGCGACTCCAGCGTTCACCATGGTCGACCGACTCAAGCAGGAACCCTGGTTTGTCACCCACCAGTTTCATGTATGCGGCAACTGGTGTTTCAACGTCCGCCAGCATTTCGGTCCACACCGGTATCACCGTGTTGGCAGTTGCGAGTTTCTGAAACTCTTCACGACTTGGATAGATGTGCATTACAAGCGACCCTGCTTTGCGGCTCGCTGCACCAACCGAATGGAGCTATTGAGACCACGTTCTGCTTCGTAAATTGCTGTCAGCAGATCATCTCCAGAGTCGGCATTATTGGGGTCACGAACTGCCATTGCACGGGTTTCCGCAAGTGCCGAAATACGGTCTCTGCATTGTTCAAGCGTGCTTGCCAAAGCAGCAAGCTCTGCACGAGTACTTGCTGTGTTGGTGGAAATATCGCGAGGCACCGAGAAATCCTAGACGGCACGCTCTCGGAACTGATCGGAGATATGACAAGGGCCCCCGAAGGGGCCCGTATCACGCGACTTCAGGCGGCGGACCCGAAATCGCCTTCGCTCTAAACATACGTCTAGGCGGAGCATTTAAATTAGCGAAAATGAATATTTGACGCAAAATTTGCAGTGCTATTTCTTGCTGCGAGAACCCGCAGATTTAGCCATTTGTGCCCGTGGCAACTCTGACGACGGACAGATGTCGCTGAATTCACACGAATGACACGCTGGTTTTTTGGCATCGCACACACGGCGTCCATGAAGAATGAGCCTGAGGCTAAAGCCACCCCATTCCTCCGGCGGAAACAACGCATTCAACTCGTACTCGACCTTCACTGGATCTTCTTCAACCGTGAGGCCCAAGCGACGCGAGAGCCGACCAACATGTGTGTCAACAGCCAGTCCAGGCAAATCAAACACCACGCTTCTCAGCACATTCGCTGTTTTGCGACCCACTCCAGGGAGTGTGATCAAGTCTTCAACTTCGCGCGGAACCTCGCCATCAAAACGTGTCATGACAGCCGACGCCATGCCGATGAGATTCTTTGCCTTTGTTTGATAGAAACCAGTTGAGCGAACCAGCTCCTCTACACGCTGAACGTTTGCCTGCGACATTTTTTCTGCTGTTGGATACTCCGCAAATAGTGCAGGAGTCACCATGTTTACGCGAGCATCTGTGCACTGCGCAGACAAAATAGTTGCAGAAAGCAATTGGAAAGCATTTTCGTGAGTGAGTTCACAAATTGCAACGGGGTAAATCACCTTCAGTCGCTTCAAGATTTCGGCCGAACGATCCACGATCTTCTTTGGCGCTTTTCTGGCGGGCTTCTTTGCGACTTTCTTTGCAACCTTCTTTGCGACCTTCTTTGCAGTTGCTTTCTTGGCGGCCATGGCTCCGAACACTAGCGAGTCACACCGATAGCCTGAGCGTTATGGCTCATCTGGACATCAAACGTCGACTGCCATCCGATGATTTGTCCGAAGTTAACGAGTTGCTGCTCGCCGTCGAGCGCGCCGACGGACAACGCCCACTCTCTGACCATTTATGGATTGATCTTCGTCAAGGTGGTCGACCCGGCTATGTAGGACTGTTGGGTTGGCAACCCGGACATGACCATCTCGTTGCCTATTGCCAAGTTTCGCGCGGTAACGATTCGTGGGCACTTGACCTCGTCGTGCATCCTCACCATCGATACGAGATGGCATCAATCGGACCACAGCTGTTGTCCGAAGCAATCAAAGTCATTCGTGAAGCCGGCGGCGGCCATGTGCATTGGTGGGTTTTTGAACCAAACGAAATTCACAAGACGCTTGCCGAATCAATTGGTCTCCACGAAGGTCGCACCACTCTGCAGATGCGAGTTGCATTGCCGCTACAAGAATCGACCGACATTGTGACCACACCATTTCGAAGCGGCGTTGATGACGCCCGTTGGCTTGCAGTAAACAATGCTGCGTTTGCAGATCACTTAGAGCAGGGCGGCTGGACTCAGTCCACTCTTGAATCACGCAAACAAGAGCCGTGGTTTAACCCAAGCGGATTTCTGCTGCTCAACGAAGGTGACGAGCTTGCAGGCTTCTGCTGGACGAAAGTGCATCTTGATACTGCTCCCGTGCTCGGAGAAATCTACGTCATTGCAGTTCACCCACGATTCAGCGGAAAAGGAATCGGACGAGCCCTCACGATTGCGGGTCTCACTTACCTACAACGTGCTGGTATCTCTACAGGCATGCTGCACGTAGATGCCGAGAACGAGCGTGCAGTCAGGCTGTACAAGTCGCTGGGCTTCAGCGTCACTAACCAGCAACGTGCGTTTGTAGGAGATGTGAACTAGTTTTTCGGCATGTCATTTACTGCTGAAAATGAAACCCCACTTCCCCGCTGGTCAGTCGCCGACGTGCACGAGTCATTTGCTGCTCGTTCATTCACCGACGCTATGGAACGTGCTGGTTCGAATGTGGCTCGCCTTGAAGCACTTTTTGAAACGCACAACATTCGTTCCATCGAACCTCGCATACCGAACGCGCAAGATGGTGCAGCTGCAGATGTGGTAATTCAGACGTTCAATAAGACAGTTGATGAACAGGAAATCCTCCTTTCATATGTCTATGCAACAGTCAGCACTGATTCGCGTCACGAACAAGCCCAGGGCCTGCTCAGCGAAATTGAAGACCTCGATGCACGCATCTCTCCGCTACTTGCTCGACTTGCCGATTGGGTTGCCAGCCTTGACGCCAATGCACTGAAGCAGGTAAGTGATGAGGCTCGCGAACACCTTGGGCCATTACTTCGCCTGCAAGACCGTGCAATTCACCAAATGAGTGAAGCCGAAGAGGGCCTATATGCCGAACTTGGCACAACTGGCTCATCGGCATGGGGACGCTTGCAGAGCGATCTCACTTCTCAGTTATCGGTAGACGTACATCTTCCAACCGGAACAAAGACAATGCCGATCGCAGCAGTTCGCGGTCTTGCAACAGACAATGACCTTGCAGTTCGCAAAGCTGCATACGAAGCAGAAATGCGCGCGTGGCCAACCGTTGCAGTTGCATGCGCAGCGGCAATGAACAGCATCAAGGGTGAAGCGAATACCGTGAATAAGCGTCGACAGTGGAAAGCACCAATTGATGCATCGCTCTATTCCAACTCGGTGAGCGATGCAACGTTCACAGCCATGCAGAAAGCTATTTCGGCTTCACTTCCCGACTTCCGTCGTTGGATGCGGGTAAAGGCGCAACTGCACGGCGACACCAACGGTTTATCCTGGTGGAACCTCTTTGCACCACTACACATCTCACCAGGTGCAATTTCCTGGGATGACGGAATCAACCTAGTTAAAGATGCATTTGCGAGTTACAGCGATCAACTTGCACAACTTGTAGATCGTTCAATTGACGAGCAATGGCTCGATGCCGAGCCTCGTGAAGGAAAAAGCGGTGGTGCGTTCTGCATGCCATTCGTCGATGACCGTTCGCTCGTGTTATTGAATTGGAGCGGCAGTGTGGATTCTGCGCAGACCACCGCACACGAGCTTGGACACGCGTATCACAACACCCAGCTCGCCCACCGCACGCCTTTGCAAAAGCGACTCCCTATGGCGCTCGCCGAAACAGCAAGTATCTTCTGCGAAACACTCGTTGTAGAAGATGGACTTTCGCGCATGGAAGGCGACGAGCGGCTCGCATTGCTGGACGTCAACCTCATCGGTGCTGCTCAAGTAGTTGTCGACATTCACAGTCGCTTCCTGTTTGTGACGGTAGTGTTTGCGCGTCGTCAGCGCCGCACGCTTGGAGTCAGCGAATTCAACGAAATCATGCTGCAGGCACAGGCGGACGCATATGGCGATGGTCTTGACCAAAGCACCCGCCATCCACATATGTGGGTACTCAAGCCCCACTATTACGGAAGCCACTTTTACAACTGGCCATATACATATGGACTGTTATTCGGCTTGGGCTTGTATGCAAAGTATCAGTCAAACCCAGATCATTTCCGTGAAAACTACGACACGGTATTGTCACGCGCTGGAATGGATACAGCAGAAGAACTTGGCCAAGCGTTTGGAATTGACGTCACCGATGTTGCATTCTGGACCTCAAGTCTCGATGTTCTTCGTGCTCGCATGCTTGATTACGAGAAGTTGGCGCAAAAGCACCTCTAAACTGAACGCATGACCAGTCTTTACGACGCAACACGTGAAGACATTGCAGGACTCCTCAGCGGTCAGCCAGCATTCCGCTTGAAGCAAGTTTGGGAAGGTCTATACACCCAGTTTGCAGAGCCGTCACAAATTCTGACGCTACCTAGTGCAGTGCGCGAAGAACTAGCTCACGGTTTCCCAAACTCGCTGAATCTGACCACGGCGAGCGTGAGCGATAAGGGCGACACAATTAAGTTTCTCTGGTCACTCGCAGACGGCGGCCACCCCATTGAAACCGTGCTCATGCATTACAAAGATCGCGCAACGGTGTGTGTCAGCACACAAGCAGGCTGCGCAATGGCATGTGGTTTTTGTGCAACTGGCCAAGCAGGTTTCACACGTCACCTGACTGTTGGCGAAATTGTCGAACAGGTGGTGTACGCCGCACGTGAAAGCGCAAAGCGTAAACAACGTTTAGCCAACGTGGTGTTCATGGGAATGGGCGAACCACTAGCGAATGAAGAAATGGTGTGGGGGGCAGTAGAGCGCATTCACGGAGACATTGGATTGTCGGCTCGACATCTCACCATCTCTACTGTTGGCATTGTTCCTGGCATTCGCAAACTTGCCACTCGCCCACTACCAGTCAACCTTGCGGTGTCTCTACACGCCGCTCGCGACGTATTGCGCGATGAACTTGTCCCCATTAACAAGCGCTACCCCATCAATGAACTCATGCAGGCTTGTCGCGATTATCTCGACAACAAAAATCGCCGAATCAGTTTTGAGTGGGCAATGATCGACGGCATCAACGACCAGCCACGCGATGCACGCGAACTGGCTCAACTCTGTGGCCAACTTACGCCTTCAGCACACGTCAACTTGATTCCGCTCAATCCAACACCGGGTTGGCCAACAAAGGGCACCAGTGCAGCCGGAGTTCGATCGTTTGCTCAGCAGTTAGAAGACTTGGGTGTCAATGTGACCGTACGTCGAAATCGCGGAACCGATATTGACGCCGCATGTGGCCAATTGGCTGCCGGTCAACCAGTGAAGTTGACTAACCGGCGAGGAATTGTGTGAGCTTGGCTTTGCCACTCACAATTTGATCCGCCAAAACCCGCTCAACAATTCCACCGTCGAAGAGCGATCCTCCATAGTGGAGATGCACCGCCAGTGTGGACGTGCCGTTCGCTTCAGTTACCACCGAGCGAAGCACCCACGGCGCGTGCTTTTTCCCATCGGTTTCGCGACGCTCAAACACCACCGTGTTCGGACTCTCATCTTGTGTGCGCACCATTCGCAATCGTTTTGACCGAGCAAACGGACCGATTTTTGCCCGAAGCTCCACGTTCCAGGATTGAAGGCCGTCTACGAGATCAGCGGCTTGCGCAAGGTGAACAATGTCGAGCCATTGCGGGTACGTACCAAGATCACGAATGACTCCGAATAGTCGCTCGCTTGGTACATCGGCATCAAGTGACGCACGGACGTCAATCGACATTACGGAATATCGTTTTCGTCAAACGGTTCGCGCTCAAGCCCATCTGCATTCGTATCGTCAAAATTGAATGCACGACTGAGCAGACGACCTTTCGGGCGAAGCACTCCACCTAAATCATCAGTGTGATCGAATTGCGGACTCCATGGAATTGCTTTGGTCTCTTCCAGTTCCACTTCTGCCTTCTTTTCATTCTTCAGTTCATCAAAAATGCTTGGACGAGGCAACTTGGCACGAGTCTTCTTCGGTCCAGATTTTTTTGCTGCTGTGTCTTTCGCTTTTGGCTTCTCAGATGGCGGTGTCACGGGAAAGAGGCGCGGAACATTTTCACGCTTGTCTTCAATTCTCCAACCACGCGGAACCACCAATGCATCTGCGTGCCTTCGACACAGACCATTAACTTGCATGCCGTCAACTGGAACGTAATTTTCTAGGGTCATCAGCAATTCAGCAGAGTCAAGGAAGTAAGCGGCTATTGCCGGCTCTTTACAACCAGGACGTTCACACTGCTTGGCCACGACTAAAGACTAGTTCTCTGCAGTACTAACTCGGAACAACGCAGGCGATTCCCATTCCCTGACGATCACGAATGGGCTGCGTATCTGCAGGGCACGTCATGTCGAACCCAACCAATGTTCTCACCACACCGGTGTGTTCTTCTGCGCAGTCCACTTCTACTGCGAGCTGATTTGCATTCACCACAACACACGATCCCGCCTGCAACAGTCCATCTGGGCCAAGCGGAACGGCAGGGTCTGAAAGGGCGTTCAGTACCAGCACGAGAGCGATTAATCCGCCTGCAGTAAAACCGACCATGCGCCAAGGAAACGATGCTCGCTGAACCGGAACATTGAAGAATTGCTCTTTAGGCTCCGTAATCGGTTGCGTATATCCGCCACTTTGCGCGGCATCATATGCCCGACGTAATGCCGTATCCGACAACACGCGCCATGCCTCTGCGATCTGCGCCATCTGCGTTGAAGAGTCGCTTCTTTTTCCAGCGGAAGTATCTGGGTGAACCTCACGCGCTCGCATTCGGTACGCCACACGAATTTCGTCTTGGGACGCAGACGGCAAGACGCCAAGAACTTCGTAATGGGACCGCGACATTACTTGCGATGCAACAGTTTGAACTTCTTCGCGTTGGCCTTCTTTTCAGCAGACTTCCGCATTCCTGCAATGGTTCCCGTCATCAAAATGGCAACACTGAGGAACAAAATCATCGAAGCAAGCACGTTGATCTGTGGCGGAATACGCACTCGGGAAGCACCATAGATCTGTAGTGGGAAGGTCTGCACTGGACCCGAGTTGAAGAACGTAATGATGAAGTCGTCAATCGATAGCGCAAATGCCAATAGACCAGCGGCCAAAATTCCGGGCAAAATCAAGGGAAAGGTCACCTTCATGAAGGTGCGTAGCGGCGTCGCTCCAAGGTCTTGTGCAGCCTGTTCAAGCGTCCAGTCGAATCCACGAATTCGTGCGCGAACCGTGAGCGCGACAAAACTGACCTGGAACATGACGTGGGCAATGATGATGGTGGTCATACCGAAGTCGATGAAATTCTGACCGAGGAACAGTGTTGCAAGCGACGAACCAAGCACAATCTCGGGCGTTGTGAGCGGGAGCACCAAGAACAAGTTGATGCCTCCACTGCCACGGAACTTATATCGCGACAGCGCAACAGCGATGAGTGAGCCCAAAATGGTGGAAATGAGCGTTGAGACCGCCGCGATCTCGATGCTCTTCCACAAAGCGCGAGTCAGCGACTCCTCGGCGAACGGATGAAGCCAATTGTCAAACGTGAATGATTGCCACGCAATGTTGAAGTTACCGTTTGGCTTATTGAAGCTAAACGCAACAATGAAAAATATTGGAGCAAACAAGTACACCAGACCAAGGCCAGCAAACACATTTAAGGCGTATCGCCCAAACTTGGTGCGCTTGCGCATCATGCCAAATCCTCAGTTCCAAAGATTCGCGTGTACAGCAATACCAGCGTCGCAATGCTGACCATGAGTACGGCTGCCATGGCTGATGCAACCGGATAATTGTTCTGCTTTAAGAACTGATCCTGAATTGAATTACCGATCATGGTGGTGTTCGGATTACCCAAAAACTGTGCGTTCACAAAGTCTCCAGCAGCGGGAATAAACGTCAACAACGTTCCGGCGAAAACACCCGGTATCGAAAGCGGAAATACCACTTTGCGAAATGCGCGAGTAGCACTGGAATACAAGTCCCCTGCTGCATTCACCAAATTGACGTCAATCTTTTCAAGGCTCACATAAATGGGCAACAACATGAACGGCAAAAAGTTATAGGTCAATCCCCCAATGACTGCAGCTGGAGTGTTCAGCAGTTTGCCATTGTCCATAATGTGCAACCACTCGAATACATCGGTGAGACCAACAGCGTTCATGGCGCGAACCACGAAACCTCTGTCCGCCAAGATCGTTGACCAAGCAATGGTGCGGATCAAATAACTGGTGAAAAACGGAATGACCACTAGTCCAAGCAAGATGTTCTTGTACTTGCCGCCACGAAATGCAATCACGTATGCAAGTGGATAGCCAATCGCAATGGTAAGAACAGTTGCTATCGCTGCATAAAGAAATGCATGTTCAAACTGTTTACCAAAGTCTTGGAACGCTGTGGCGTAATTCTGAAACGCCCAATTGAAGTCGTACTGAACCGAGAATCGGCTCTCTTTTGTCGAGAGAGAAATTCGTAGCAACGACCACACTGGCGCCAGGAAGAACAGCGCTAACCACAACATTCCTGGCTTCAGCAGACCGTAAGGAGCAAGCAGCCGCCGTGCCTCCGGGCCTCCTGTAACCGCAAGACCCAACACACCACCGAGTACGAGCAGCAAAACCAGGACGACCACTGCCACCATCGGCCCGCTTACCCAGTTGGAACCAAGCGCCACAAGGCAAACGGAAGCAACGATCATCGCGGCCATCCCAACTCGATCGGCGTTTCGCGCGATTCGGTTGTGGCGGACGACCGTTTCGGTCATGAGTTGTTCAGCGTTTCGAACGGTGCTTACGCGCCGGTAATTGCCGAGAATTCCTCATCGAATTGAGCCTCAACATCTTCACTCAACGTCGCGAATGCACGGAGTCGAGCATTTGCTGCATCATCTGGGAACAACAATGGGTTCTCTGCAAGCTCTGGGTCGAGCTTGGCAAGTTCGTCACGAACACCTTTCACTGGTGACAGATACTGCACATACTGCGTAATC
>JBEAOI010000183.1:0-7332 GCA_041165005.1 Actinomycetota bacterium | reverse complement strand
TTGCTCCACCGGCTTGCGTTGCTCGCTCGACCATAACTGATGTGTGCGTTGCTTTGCGATCTGCAAAGACCACGCATGCTTCTGTGTACGGCCAACCCTGCACAGCATCAAGTTCTTTTACTCCAAGCGGAATTCCGCCAAATGGTTTTGACACATCGGCAGACTTTGCTCGTTGTACTGCGCCTTCTGGATCAAGAAATGAAAATGCATTTAGCGAACTCTTCTCAATGGCGTTTAATGAAGCTTGCAATTCTTCTAACGGGGAGCGCTCTTTGTTGCGAAAGGCATTTACAAGCGAGCATGCGTCGCCCATCCACGGAGTGTCAGTTGTGCTCATTGTCTTAAAATAGTCGCCAAAAACGCTCTATCTATTAGTGTGGTGAGGCGTTATGGATACCAAAGCCTTTCTCGGAATAGAGCCAAAGGGAATTCATTCGGCCACAAACGGTCAGTGGACGATGGTCGTTCGAACTGGGCTCGTAACAGGTGGCAACTTTCTTTGGGGTGGTTGTGGGTTGGCGGCAGCGGTGGCAGCGATTGAAGAACTGTCTGGCCGCACGTGTGTGTGGGCAACTGCCCAGTACTTGTCATATGCGCGAACCGGCGAAACCATGGATATCGATGTCACGCTTGCCGTTGTCGGACATCAGATCACTCAGGCGCGCGCTGTGTGTCACGTGGGAGATCGCGAGATTCTCACTGTGAACGCAGCAGTTGGAGAGCGACCATTTGAATATGCACATTCATTCGTGAAGATGCCCGATGTGCCGCCACCAAGTGCGTTGAAGCAACGTGCACATCGGAGTGATGTTTCAAACACTATTCACGAAAAAATGGAAGAGCGTTTTGTTATTGGGCGAGAGCTTGAAGAGTTAGATGAAATCCCTAATGACGGTCGAACCTTGATGTGGGCACGTATTCCTGAAGTGATCGATGGCGTGGACACGGCAACCTTGGCAGTGTTGGGCGACTTTGTGCCGATGGGAGTTGGCCAAGCACTCGGTATACGTGGAGGCGGAAACAGCCTTGATAACACGCTTCGCGTGGTTCGTCTCGTTCCCACCAAGTGGGTGTTGTTAGACATACATATACAAGGCGTGGAACGCGGCTTCGGGCACGGAACAGTAAACATGTTCGCTGAGGACGGAACGTTCCTTGCCACAGCAAGTCAAAGTTGTATTGCTCGAATGTGGAAGGAACCAAAATGATTCGTCGAAACGGAATGACCGTTCCACTGCCCGGACACTTACATGACCACAAAGAAAAGTATGCGCAGTTGGCCGATTGGGGATACAGCGATATTTGGTCCGCTGAGACCGACGGAGCAGATGCGTTCACTCCGTTGGCTTTAGCCGCAGCTTGGGAGCCTCGCCTTCGACTTGGAACCGCAATTGTTCCTGCATACACACGCACTGCTCCCGTGATTGCACAAAGTGTTGCCGCACTTGCCGATGCTGCGCCGGGCCGTTTTGCAATCGGAATCGGTTCATCAAGCAATGTGATTGTGGAACGTTGGAACGGCGTGCCGTTCGTCGACCCATACAAAAAGGTGCGTGATGTTGTTCGGTTCATGCACGATGCGTTTTCGGGTGAGAAGATCACGAAGGAATACGACACGTTCAAAGTTGATGGATTTCGCTTGAGTATTAAGCCGGCACAAAAACCGACAATTCTCATCGCAGCACTTCGAGAAGGAATGCTGAAGTTGGGTGCTCGCGAAGCAGACGGCGTGATTATTAACTGGCTGAGCGCGCAAGACGTAACCAAGGTTGCAAAAGTGGTGAACGATGCTGCAAACGGAGTGGAGAAAGAAATTACCGCGCGCATTTTTGTGTGCCCAAGCGAAGACACCGAAGTGGTGCGTGCGGGTGCTCGATTCGCAATTGCTGCATATATGAACGTTCCTGTATACGCCGACTTCCATCGCTGGATGGGCCGAGCGCCGTTGATGCAGGGAATGTGGGATGCATGGAAGGCCGGAGATCGCAAAGCAGCGTTGGCCGCGATTCCTGATCAAGTAGTGGATGAATTAGTGGTACATGGCAGTCCAGCGCACTGCCGCGACATCATTTCTGAGTATTTCAAGAATGGTGTGACCACCTCTTCGTTGGCGATTCTTCCTCTTGATCCACAGCTGGATTATTGGAAGTCGGTTCAAGCACTTTCACCAAGTGCAAGCTGACACTTCGGTTCTGCTGTGACGTCAATAGAGTCCGATACCGAGGTCGCAGCACGGCTCGAATTTGAAGAGACACAGCGCAGCGAAGGCTGGAGGTTGCTGCGCGCTGCGCTACGAATGCAGCGCCGCAATTTGTTGCTCGGCGCGTTGGTCGGAATCCTGTGGGCTTCTTTCAAGGTGGCGGTGCCACAAATGACCAAATATGCCATTAACGATGGCATTGAAAAGAATGGCCCGTTATTGCGGTGGGCATTGATTATTGGCGGACTCGGCGTACTCACTGGTGTGTTGTCAGGAATGCGTCGCTACATCGCGTTTCGTGAGAGCCGATGGGCTGAAACCTTGTTTCGTGAGCGGCTGTTCTCGCATGTCTTGAATTTGCACGTTGGCTATCACGACAAAGCGCAAACGGGTCAGTTAATGAGTCGAGCATCGAGTGACCTGATGCAAATTCAAGGATTCATTGTGATGATTCCGATCACGCTGTCAAACGTGATTCAGATTTTCGCTGTTACTGCCATTCTGTTCATTACTGATCCGATCCTGGCAATCGTCGCCCTTATTCCTTTGCCATTTGTCAATCTTTCGGCACGACGGTTCAGTCATCGAATCCATCCTGCTTCAATTGCGGTCCAAGCAGAACAGGCACAACTGGCAAACGTAGTCGAAGAAAGTATTTCTGGTGTGCGTGTAGTGAAGGGCTTTGGCGCCGAGCAGGTGCAGTTCGAGAAACTTGAAAAAGAGGCTGACGATATTTTGCGGGAATCGATGAAGGCCGCACGTATTCGCTCCAGCTTTATGCCTGCTATTGATGTGTTGCCTGCGCTTGGATTGGTTGCAGTCCTTGGAGTTGGCGGTCATCGTGTGCTGAATGGTGATTTAACCATTGGTGACCTCGTTGCATTCAATGTGTATCTCACGCTGCTCATTTGGCCATTGCGCAATATCGGCATGATTGTTGCTCTTGGACAGCGCGCTGCTGCTGCTCTTGTTCGAATTAACGAAGTCATGTCGACACCGTCTGAAATCACTGATCCTGTTCAACCAAAGACATTGCCGCAACAGACGGCAGAACCGGTTGGAGCTGTGAAGTTTGACAAAGTGGTGTTTGGCTACAACCCAGAATTCCCAGTGCTTCGAAACTTCAGTATGGAGATACGAGGTGGCGAAAGCATCGCCATCGTTGGGGCAACCGGTTCGGGGAAATCAACTGTTACTCGGTTGTTGTTGCGGTTCTACGACACCCAAAGCGGTCACGTGTTTCTCGATGGAATTGATGTGCGCAAATTGAAGCTTTCAGATTTGAGAAAGCATATTGGCGTTGTTTTTGAGGACACTGTGTTGTTTAACGACTCGGTGCGCAACAACATTGCTTTCGCTAAGCCAGATGCGGGTGACGATGAGATTGAACGCGCCGCAAAGTTGTCGGGTGCTCACGACTTTGTATTACAACTGCCAAACGGATACGAAACGGTGATTGGTGAGCGTGGCTTTTCGCTTTCGGGTGGACAACGTCAACGAATAGCGATTGCACGAGCAATCGTGGCTAACCCAAGGGTGCTGGTGCTTGACGATGCCACAAGTGCAGTTGACCCAAGTAAAGAGGGCGAAATTCGTGACGCAATGAAGACGGTAATGACTGGTCGAACCACCATCGTGATCGCACATCGTCCCGGAACAATTGCTCTTGCAGACCGCGTGATATTGCTGGATGAAGGCAAAGTGGCAGCCATTGGCACGCATGATGAACTTGTCGCATCGAATGCTCGATATCGCGAAGTGCTCGCAAGTATGAGTGCACCTGAAGAAACAGGCAAGGTGAACTGACATGTGGTCGCAAAGTGGCGTAACCGATGAGGACCGACTCAGCAGGGCACAGGCTCGAACGGTAATTGGTCGAGTATTCAAAATGGCTGCGCCATTTCGCAAAACGATGTACGTGGCTTTTGCGTGTGTGTGCGTTACCACGCTGTGTGCGCTAGCGGGCCCGCTGCTTGTGCGTCGAGGAATTGACCTTGGCATTCGTGGAAAAGATCCAACTTCACTCAATATTTCGGTGGGCATGTATTTGCTTGTCGCACTTATTGCATATGTCTTCGGTCGTGCCCAGTTTCTGTATTTGAATAGAACAGGCGAATCATTCCTTCGTGTGCTGAGGCTTGCAGTATTCCGCCAAATGCAGCGTCAGAGCATGGCTTTTTACGATCGCAATAAAGCCGGGGTGTTAGTTGCGCGAATGACCGCAGATATTGAATCAATGGCAGAACTCGTGCAGTGGGGGCTTCTGCAGTTCCTAGCAGCAGGAATGCTGATCGTATTTGCGTTAGTTCTGCTTGCCACATTGAGTTGGCAGTTGACCATTGTTGCGTTGCTTGTGATGCCAATTCTGATTGCTGCATCGGTGAAGTTTCAGCGAGATTCAAACAAGGCGTATCTCGCTGTGCGTGATCGGGTTGGAGCGAATTTGTCTGCTCTTCAAGAAGGAATTACGACTGTGCGAGTAATTCAGGCATATGCCCAAGAAGAAGAGACCATCCGCAAGTTCACCAAATCAAATCGGGAACTATTTCAAAGCCATGAGCACAGTGTTCGCGTAAGCACGTGGTATTTCGCGCTCATTGAATTTGGTGGGGTTTTTGCCAGTGCACTGATTATTGGAATTGGTGGCTGGTTGGTTCACCGTGGCGACGTTACCCTCGGCACTGTTGTTGCGTTTACCTTGCTTCTGTCTAGTTTGTTCGACCCTGTTCAACAGCTTTCGCAGTTGTACAACACGGTGCAATCCGCGGGTGCTGCACTAAACAAGTTGTTTCAAATTCTTGATGCCAAACCAGAAGTTGACGAGCACCCCGGCGCTGTTGCTCTGCCTTCTTCTGGTGAATTAGTTGTCAATGGAATTGACTTCACATATTCCGGCGCAGAAAATCGTGCATTGCGATCTGTAAACATCAGCGTTGGTGTGGGCGAAAAGCTTGCTCTTGTCGGCCCAACGGGTGCCGGTAAGTCAACACTTGCGAAACTGATGGCGCGTTTGTATGACCCGCAAGTTGGCAGTGTTTCGTACGGTGGAATCGACCTGAAAATGGCCACCATGTCGTCTTTGCGCGAACGGATTGTTGTGGTTCCGCAAGAAGGTTTCTTGTTTAACGGAACCATTCGCGACAATTTGCGAATTGCGCGTTCAAGTGCCACTGACGAAGAAATTGACGCGGCAATTTCCGCAATTGGGGCAACCGATCACTTCGCAGCATTACCCGACGGTTTAGATACCGAAGTGAGAGAACGTGGCAGCAGATTGTCTGCAGGTGAGCGACAACTAGTTGCACTTGCACGCGCCGCACTCGTTGACCCTGCTGTGTTGGTGCTTGATGAAGCGACATCAAACCTCGACCCTGGAACAGAGGCCGAAGTTGAGCATGCGCTGGAGCAACTGATGGCTGGACGCACGGTCATAGTTGTTGCACACCGGTTGTCAACCGTTCAGCGTGCAGACCATATTGCGGTGATTGCCGATGCTCAAGTAGCTGAATATGGCACTCACGCGGAATTGATTGCAAAGGGTGGCCGGTACAGCGCGCTTGCGACTGCTTGGCAGAAATCTCAAGTCACTAACTAAATAGTTGATCTGAATTTGCTCATGAGATATGGGCCGCTGAGCACGGGTTCATAATGTGCGGGAGCTGAGGAATCAATGCATGTTGGGATCGTGGAGATGCTCGCATCCCAATTCGGTTGATGAAAATACGCGATGCTCTGCCGGCGCGAGAGCGGGTCATGAGCAAGCTCGGGGTTTACAACTCGATGCATGGTGGAGCGCCATCGATTGTTTGTCCACCTTTCCATCAGGTCTCCAAGGTTGATGATGAATGCGCCGGGTACTGGATCGACTTCCTGCCACGATCCATCGAGACTTTGGATTTCAAGACCTCGCGAATCATGTTGAGGAAGCAAGATGGTGAGCGAGCCGTAGTCGCTATGAGCGCCTGCGCGAAGTTTCCCCGGCTGTGGAGCGAATTGCTGTGGTGGATAATTCAAAGCACGGAGCGCGCTAATTGGCGATGAAATGTATTCATCGAAATAGTGAGTATTGAGTGAAAGTGCTTCTGCAAACAGTCGCATAATTCGCGATGCAAGGTTTTCCATTGCGTTGTAATAGCTGGTCCATGCCTGCACGAATGTTTCAGGTTGGCTTGGCCATGGTGTTGAGGCATAACAAAACGCAAGAGCTTCTGGGTCGGAGATATGGCTTGGAATACTGATCGGACCACCATTAAAGGTTTCTTTCAAATCAGGAGGAGTTGTGCTTCCGCGTGATGCGGCGAGTGTTTCGGCTTCATTGCCCATGTAGCCGTATGGGTATCCGGGAAATGGAACATTGAACTTTTGCTTTACCGAAGTAGGCAAGTCAAAAAATTCTTGCATGGTGTTCCACATGTTGTCGATGACGTGCTGATCAACTCCATGATGCGTAATGGCGATGAACCCAGTTAGTTGGCATGCCTCATCTGTGCGTTGAGATATCTCGGCACGGATCGCATGATCGCCTTGTTCAAAAGCGGCGAGGTCAATAACCGGAACCTCATTTGTCGCCATAACTCAACAGTAGGCGAGCGGCTCGTAATTCTGGTTTTCCAAAGGACTGGTTTTATGTACACTTTTATACACACGAGATTCGCAGACAGTAATTGTCTGACTTCGAAACAGAAATGACGACACAGAAATGTGTCGTCATTTTTATTTCCACTCTTGATTCCCTGTGTACACATATTGAGCGGTGCCGTGATGGTGTGAAGGTGCCACTGGAAACTTCTTACCTGGGAGTCACGACCCAGGGAAACTTCAAGTAGTCAGGGCTGATGGGGAGACCTATCAGCCCTGTTTCTTGTCGCTTGGTCGCAGTCGGTGGGCTTGCTACAAGTAGCGTGTAACGCACATGGCACGCGAAAAGGTTTACACACGAGCAGGCGACGACGGAACAACGGGTCTGTTCTATGGCGGTCGTGTTGGTAAAGACTCAGCCCTCCCTCGCGCATATGGCGCAGTGGACGAAGCGCAAGCAATTCTTGGATTGGCACGTGCTGAAGCCGGCAAGGGCACCGAACTCGACGACATGCTTGTGCACATTTGTCGTGACCTCTGGGTGCTGATGGCAG
>JBEAOI010000182.1:0-5106 GCA_041165005.1 Actinomycetota bacterium | reverse complement strand
CGTCGTGATCGTGAGCGTGAAAAGGTCGTGAATGAGTTGCGTTCCTTGCCACAGCAGGAACTTGGTCGCCTGATACAGACCCTTGAGGAAGAAATGAATCTCGCAGCCTCGGAATTGAAGTTTGAATATGCCGCACGTCTCCGTGATGAAATTAAAGATTTACGACGCGAACTTCGCGACGCTAAGTAGCAAGTAAGTAGTCTGCTTTCATGCCTCCAGCAAAGAAGAAACCTGTTTATTCGGCTGGGGTCATTTCCGTTCGTGGTGCGCGGGAGCACAACTTAAAGAACATCAATGTTGAGGTTCCTCGCGACAAATTGATTGCTCTCACTGGTCTTTCGGGAAGTGGCAAGAGCAGTTTGGCCTTTGACACGATTTATGCTGAAGGCCAACGTCGATACGTTGAGTCGCTTAGTGCTTATGCCCGTCAGTTCCTTGGTCAAATGGACAAGCCGGATGTCGATGTCATTGAAGGTTTGTCACCAGCAATCTCCATCGATCAGAAAACTGCATCAAAGAACCCGCGATCGACGGTTGGCACGATCACCGAGATTTATGACTACTTACGGTTGCTGTGGGCTCGTATCGGAGTTCAGCATTGCCCGAAAGACGGCATTGCATTACAGCGCCAAACACCTCAGCAAATTGTTGATCGAATTTTGGAACTGCCTGCAGGAACACGATTCCAAGTTTTGGCGCCGGTTGTTCGCGGTCGTAAGGGTGAGTACGAGAATCTGCTCGGAGAATTGCTCGCTCAGGGCTACTCCCGAGCACGAATCGACGATCAGGTCGTGGACATTTCTGAGTTTTTGAAAAAAGGCGACAAGCTTGCGCGCTACGAGAACCACAGCATTGACATTATTGTTGACCGCCTTGTGCAGAAGGCCGGTATAAATCGGCGACTAACCGACAGCCTTGAGACCGCGCTGAAACTTGCCGATGGAGTTGCTGGTATCGAAATCATGAGCGGTAAAAGTGATGAGCAAGGAGAAGTCATCACGTTTAGCCAACACATGGCATGTCCGAAGTGCAGTGCCAGTTTTGATGAACTGGCTCCTCGAAACTTCTCCTTCAACTCACCTTTTGGTGCATGCGAGACTTGCCTTGGTTTAGGAACGCGGTACGAGGTTGAGGAAGAGCTCGTAGTTCCTGATCCGGAGTTATCAATTCTGCAGGGGGCAATCGCACCTTGGCGTTCAGCGCATACGCAGTATTTCCAGCGCATGCTTGAAGCGGTTGCCGAGGAATACTCCATTCCCCTCAATGTGAAGTGGGAAAAGCTCTCAGACAAGAACAAAAACATCATCATGCATGGAGCTGGTGATGCATTGATGGTCAAATACAAGAATCGTTATGGACGGTCCCGCGAGTACAGCACGTCCTATGAAGGTGTTGTCCCGTGGATTAAGCGTCGTCACGAAAGCGCGGAAGGTGAGTATTCACGCGAACAGTTTGAAAGTTATATGCGCGAAGCTCCATGTAAAGCCTGCAAAGGACAGCGACTAAAGCCTTCATCGCTTGCCGTGAAAGTAAATGGCAAGAGTTTGAGCGAAATCTGCGATTTGTCAATCGGGAATTCCGCAGAATTTTTGAAGGGACTGAAGCTGGGCGATCGTGACAAGATGATCGCCGAACGCATTACGAAGGAAATCAACGCGCGGCTTGGGTTTTTGCTTTCTGTAGGGCTTGATTACCTCACGTTGTCACGTGCCGCTGCAACCCTGGCTGGTGGTGAGGCGCAACGAATTCGTCTGGCGAGTCAGATTGGTTCAGGGCTAGTGGGCACTTTGTACGTGCTTGACGAACCAAGTATTGGGCTTCATCAGCGTGACAATCATCGTTTGATTGAAACTCTTGTTCGTCTCCGCGATCTTGGAAACACCGTGATGGTGGTTGAACACGATGAAGACACCATTCGTGCATCAGATTGGATCGTTGACATTGGCCCTGGAGCAGGTGAGCACGGCGGTGAAGTCGTGTATAGCGGTGAAGTCGCCGGTATCGAAAAGGTCGCCAAGTCGATAACAGGTCAATATTTGAGTGGAAAGAAATTTGTTCCTGTTCCTGCTGAAAGGCGAGCTCCGAAGAAGGAGTGGCTCACCATTCGTGGAGCACGCGAACACAACTTGCAGAACCTCACAGCAAAAATCCCGTTGGGACTGTTTGTTGCTGTCACTGGAGTATCGGGTAGCGGTAAGAGCACGTTGATTCGAGACATTTTGCTGCCGTCGCTCATGCAGAAGATTTACAAGTCAAAGGATGCGCCAGGGAAGCACACGGCTGTTGACGGAGTGCAACACCTAGACAAGGTGATTGACATGGATCAATCTCCGATTGGTAGGACGCCTCGTTCAAACCCTGCGACGTATACCGGAGTGTTTGATGACATTCGTAAGTTGTTTGCAACTACTCCCGAAGCAAAGGTGCGCGGATACCAGCCAGGTCGGTTCAGTTTTAACGTGCCAGGAGGTCGTTGCGAGGCGTGCTCAGGCGACGGAACAATCAAGATCGAGATGGTGTTCTTGCCCGACGTGTATGTGCCATGCGATGTTTGCAAAGGCGAGCGCTACAACCGTGACACGTTAGACATTCTGTTTAAGGGGAAAAACATCTCTCAAATTTTGGATATGCCAATTTCGGAAGCGGTCGACTTCTTTGCAAATCAACCTCGCATCGGACGACACATGCAAACACTGCTTGATGTTGGTCTTGGATACGTGCGATTGGGTCAGTCGGCGCCAACGCTTTCTGGAGGCGAAGCACAGCGAGTAAAACTTGCAGCAGAGCTCGCGAAGCGCAGTACGGGTCGAACGATATATCTGCTCGACGAACCAACCACTGGTTTGCACTTCGAAGATGTGCGTCGATTGCTGACAGTACTTGCACGTCTCGTCGAATCGGGAAACACCGTTTTGGTTATTGAACACAATCTTGATGTGATCAAAACTGCGGACTGGATTATTGACATGGGTCCAGAGGGTGGAGACGGTGGTGGGCGGATCATCGCCGAGGGATCACCAGAGGATGTTGCAAAGGTGAAGGGGAGTTACACCGGTAAGTTCCTTGGACCGCTGTTGAAAAAGAAGCAATAGGCAGTGCAACGGCCGTCAATCCCCATTCCAGATACGCCAGGGTCGTATCAATTCAAGGATGAACAGGGCGGAGTCATTTACGTCGGCAAAGCAGTAAACCTGCGTTCGCGTGTGGGGAGTTATTTCGCCGAACCTCATTCTCTTCACCCTCGAACCGCGAAAATGATGTCAGTAGCCGCGAGCGTTGAATGGATTGAAGTTCGTAACGAAGTTGAAGCCTTGATTCTTGAATACAACTTGATCAAGGAGCATCGTCCTCGTTTTAACATTCGCCTGCGTGACGATAAGAGCTATCCATTTCTTGCCATCACACTGGATGAAGAGTGGCCGCGCGCAATGGTCATGCGTGGCAGGCGGCGCAAGGGAACCAAATACTTCGGCCCATATGTCAATGCCTGGGTCATTCGAGACACTCTGGAGTTAGTGCTTCGAACATTTCCGGTTCGCACGTGTTCAAACGGTGTGTTCAAGCAACACAATCGACTCGGACGCCCGTGTTTGCTTTTTCACATTGAAAAATGCAGTGGTCCATGTGTCGGCAACGTAGAAGCCGAGCAGTACTCAAAGTATGTGCATGATCTTCAGCGATTTCTTAATGGCGACTCCGATGAGATAGTTGACAAAATCGAAATAGAAATGAAGGAAGCGTCTAATAAGCAGGACTTTGAACGGGCTGCTGTGTTTAGGGATCGTCTCTCGCATATTCATAAAGCACTCGAGCGTCAACAGATGGTTGGCGACCAATCCGAAAACATTGACGTCATCGGAATAGCCGATGACGAGTTCGAAGCATCGGTTCAAGTGTTTTATGTTCGTCGCGGTCGGGTAATGGGTCGTAATGGATTCATTTTGGACAAAGTAGAAGATGTCAGCTCTGGTCAATTGATGGATCGAATTCTTGAAAGCATCTATGGGGATGCTCCGCCTTTGGGCGTTCCAAAAGAAGTGTTGGTTTCACAGGCGCCAGAAAGCCTGAGTGCAATGGAAGAATGGCTGGCCCGAGAACGTGGAACCAAAGTGGAAATTCGCGTTCCGACTCGGGGAGATAAACGAGAGTTGCTCGCCACTGTTGTGAAGAATGCAACTGATGAATTTGCGCGTCATCGAATGAAGCGTGCATCAGATCACAACAGCCGCAGCCGTGCCCTCACCGAGTTGCAAGATTTGCTCAATCTGCCGGAAGCTCCGTTACGTATTGAGTGTTACGACATGGCTCATCTTCAGGGAACTGATTATGTGGGAAGCATGGTCGTGCTCGAAGACGGTTTGCCGATGAAACGCGAATACCGCAAGTTCAAAATTAAAGACGTTCCAGGAAATGATGACTACGCCGCGATGAAGGAAGTGCTGACGCGAAGACTTTCTGCCTACATCGCTGAGCGTGATTTACCGATAGATCAACGCGGTGAGAAGCCCGGAAAGTTTGCGTACCCTCCGCAACTTATTTTGGTTGATGGCGGTAAGGGGCAACTTGGCGTAGCGATTGAAGTCATCAGCGAACTTGGTCTAGAACACGAGATTCCTGTTGCTTCCTTAGCCAAGCGACTTGAGGAAGTCTTCGTTCCGAATAAATCAGAAGCCGTCGATGTTCCTCGCGGTAGTGATGCGCTATTCATGTTGCAAACCATTAGAGATGAGGCACACAGATTTGCCAACTCATTCCATCGTGAGCTACGCGGAAAGCGAATGACTAAGGGTGCACTCGATGGGGTTCAAGGACTTGGAGAGGCCCGCAAGAAAAGGCTTATTGCTCATTTCGGATCTGTTGCGGCAGTAAAGAAGGCATCCCTTGACAATCTGATATCACTTGGCTGGCTTCCTGAGTCGGTTGCCCGCGACATCTACAAACATCTGCACGGGTAACCTTTTCACGTGGCCGATATCTTGCTGATCGTTGGGTTGTCAGGTGCTGGTCGTTCACAGGCTGCAGATGATCTTGAAGATCTGGGCTGGTTTGTTGTTGACAATATGCCCATAACACTTGTCGACAAGGTCGTTGAACTGGCAGAGAACG